>NZ_JBHJUK010000354.1:0-1025 GCF_042266225.1 Kitasatospora sp. NPDC056181 | reverse complement strand
AAACCCGCGCAGAGGACCTCCTCACGGGCGGTCGCCGGAGCACGGCCTCCCCCTGCGGCGTACTCGGGGGCGGGCAGGGCCCCGCGGTCCAGCTTGCCGTTCACGGTCAGCGGCAGCACGTCGAGGACGACGACGGCGGACGGGACCAGGTAGGACGGCAGCAGATCGGTCGCGAACGCCCGCACCGTGGCCGGGAGTTCGGTGGCAGACCGGCCGTCGGCAGGGACCACGTAAGCCACCAGCCGGGTGTCACCGAGGGCGTCCTCACGGGCGACGACCGCCGCCTGCGCAACGCCGGCACACGCCGACAGCGCCGCACTCACCTCACCCGGCTCCACCCGGAACCCGCGAATCTTCACCTGCTCATCCGCCCGCCCCGCGAACACCAACCTGCCGTCCGCCGTCCACCGCGCCCGGTCACCGGTGCGATACATCCGCCCACCCGCCACGCCACCGAACGGCGCCGCAACAAACCGCTCCGCAGTCAACCCCGACCGGCCCGCATACCCGCGCGCCAACTGCCCGCCCGCGACATACAGATCACCCGGCACACCCACCGGCACCGGCTGCAAACGCCCGTCCAACACATAGACCCGGGCGCCCGCCACCGGCGCGCCCATCGGCACCGCCGACTCCCTACCGTCGATCCGCCCCGCCGTCACCATCACGGTCGACTCCGTCGGACCATAGGTGTTCACCAACCGCCGGCCCTGGGACCACAACTGCGCCTGCTCACGGCTGATCGGCTCCGCACCCACCAGCAGCGTCCCGAGCCCCGGCACGGCCTGCGGGTCCAGGACCGCGAGCAGGGACGGCACCACGCTCGCCGCACTCACACGGCTCTCCCGCAGCATCCGCGCCAGCAGGGTCGTGTCCGCGCGCTCCGCCGCCGACGCCACCACCAGGGTCGCGCCCGCCGAGAGCGTTACCGCCAGGTCCAGCACCGACGCGTCGAAGCTGAACGACGCGAACTGCAACACCCGCACCCCGGGCGCCGCACCCAGCTCCGGTGACAACGCCGCCAC
>NZ_JBHJUK010000353.1:0-1027 GCF_042266225.1 Kitasatospora sp. NPDC056181 | reverse complement strand
TGGGCTGCGGTGGAAGCGGTGGTTGCCATGACCATCACGCTAGGGGCTGCGGGGCGCCCGGGGCTTCTCGATTCCTGACCGGTCTTGAGACCTGCGGCGGACGAGCAGCGTGTCTTCGCCGTCGGGGCGGACGAGAGTGTGGTTTGGTGCGGCGTTGAAACGTCACCGCTGCGGAGTCGGCAGGACGGCGAAACGATCAAACCGTGTAACGAAGCCTGGGATTCAGCCCGGGGTCCGTCGAGCCTGGCAAGGCGGCGTTGGGTCGCGTTCCAGATCGACAAGTCCAGTAGCGAATCCTGCCGGCCCGGTGGGGACGGACACGGACGTCCCAGTTTTCCCGTCGCGACATGCCGCCGCCACACGACCCGACGGGCGCCGACCGCTCTTTGCCGGCACTGCTTGGACTGCCCCGCAGGACCAGAAGAGGCCTTCGCCCGGCGACGCCACCCGCTCAGCCCTATGGCAAGACGTGCCGGTTTGGGTAGACATGGTCCGCTTGTGCCACGACGACCGAAGGAGCTGGGCGCGCCATGGATAAGGACCAACTGGCCCATCTGGAGCAGCGGATTCACCACCTGATCACGGTGACCAAGTCTGTGACCAACGACCCTCACGAGGAGCTGCTCAAGATCATCCACCGGCCGGGCTGGACGACGCCGGCCGAGGTGGCCCTGGTGACGAACGCGGTCGACCATCTGATCAAGCAGACCGAGGCCCTGAACGCGGCCCGCCAGGGGCTCATCGAGGGCGCCCGCTCCGTCGGCGGCTGACGGCGGGTTCCCGTCGGCCCGGCCGCCCCGTGCGGCAGTAGCCGCCATCGACACTGCCGCCCGGGCGGCCCGTCTCCGGCAGCAACGAGCAGAAGATCGACCTGGAACTGATGCCCCAGGAACGCGACGACGACCTCGTCGCCGCCCGGGCCGCCAACCGCGAGCTCATGGCCCAGCCCAATCGCCAGGCCGACCGCGCGCCCGGCCCGCCCGGGTGAGCAGGACTCGCCCGGAGCGCCGCGTCCGGGGACCGGAGC
>NZ_JBHJUK010000352.1:0-1031 GCF_042266225.1 Kitasatospora sp. NPDC056181 | reverse complement strand
GACGACGAGGACGCGGACGCGGTCCGGTTGTCGGGTGCGGTGCGGGAGTTCGCGGAGGAGCGGCTGCCGTCGTACATGGTGCCGTCCGCCGTCGTGGTCCTGGACGCCCTGCCGCTGACCGTGAATGGCAAGCTCGACCGCAAGGCCCTGCCCGCCCCCGAGTACACCGGCGGAACAGCGGGACGGGCGCCGGCGAACGAGCAGGAGGAACTCCTCTGCCAGGCCTTCGCCGAGGTCCTCGGCCTGCCGGCGGTCGGGGTCGACGACGACTTCTTCACCCTCGGCGGCCAGTCGCTCCTGGCGACCCGCCTGGTCAGCCGAGTCCGCGCGGCACTGGGTGTGGAGCTGCGGATCCGGGTGCTGTTCGACAGCCCGACCCCGGCGGGCCTCTCGACGTGGATTACCCATCAGGCCGGTCAATCCGGCAGCCAGAAGAAGAAGAGCAGGCCGGCGGTGCGGCCGATGCGCCAGCAGGAGGACTACCGATGATTCCCTTGTCGTTTGCGCAGCGCCGCCTTTGGTTCCTCGGGCAGTTGGAGGGCCCGAGTGCGACGTACAACCTTCCGCTGGTCCTGCGACTGAGCGGACGGCTGGACGAAGGGGCCCTCGCCGAGGCCTTCCAGGACGTGATCGGGCGCCACGAGATCCTGCGCACGCTCTTCCCGGCGGTCAACGGCGAGCCGTACCAGCGGATCCTCCCGGTGGAGGCGGCCGGGTTCGACCTGGCCGTCACGGAGGTGGACGCGGACGGGCTGGCCGCCGCCGTGGCCGGCGTCACCGGTTACGTCTTCGACCTTTCCGCGGAGATCCCCCTGCGGGCGCATCTGTTCGTGTTGGGCGACGAGGAGTTCGTCCTCTCGGTGACGGTTCATCACATCGCCGGTGACGGATGGTCGATGGGTCCGCTGGGGCGCGACCTGTCGGCGGCGTACACGGCCCGCCTCGGAGGCCGGTCCCCCGACTGGGAGCCGCTGCCCGTCCAGTACGCCGACTACACGCTGTGGCAGCGCGAGCTGCTCGGCGACGGAAGC
>NZ_JBHJUK010000351.1:0-1046 GCF_042266225.1 Kitasatospora sp. NPDC056181 | reverse complement strand
CCCTCCGTACTGCCGCTGCTCGCACTGATGCTCGCCGTCACCACGGCCGGCTTCGGGGCCACCGTGCTGGACGCGGTGGACGGCTCCCGGCTGCGTGCGGCCCGGCAGGCGGTCGGCGGGGACGCGGTCGTCGGCGCGCCGACCGGTGTCTCGCTGCCGCCCGGGTTCATCAAGGCGGCGAACGCCCTGCCCGGCGTCCGGACCGGTACCGCCGTCTGGTGGGAGAGCGAGGTGTTCGTCGTCGGTGTCTCGGGAGGGTCCACCCGGGTCAGCGTGCTGGCCGTCGACCCGGAGTCGTACGTCGAGTTGGCCCGATCCGTCGGGCGCGGCGCCTTCGACCCGGCCGTCCTGGCGGGCGGAGCCGGCGGGGACGACACCCCCGTGCCGGCCCTGTTCAGCAAGGCACTCGCGGCCGAAGCGGGCGACGGCAGCCAGCGCCTGCGGATGCTCAACGGCTGGGAACTCCTCGTCGCGAAGGCCGGAACCGTCGACGCCACACCCGCGCTGGAGGAGTCGACCCGGCGGTTCGTCATCGTGTCGGCCGGTACCGCGGCCGCCCGAAGGCCCGAACTCGCCCAGCCCAACCTGTGGTTCGGCACCGGTGACGTGGACGAGCACCAGCTGAAGGCGCTGGTGCGGGAGAAGGGGCCGCTCAGCGGGGTCGGTTCCTTCGTCGGCGCCACCCCGCCCGGCGGAGCGACCGCGTCCCCGACACCGGCTCCCTCCGCCACCGCCGGGTCGTCCTCCGCACCGGCGGCGGTGGCCGGATCCACCACGGCACCCGCGTCCCCCGGCGCCGCACCGGCCGGCCAGGCCCGTGCGGGTGAGGACCCCGACAGCCTGCCGTTCGGCTACGTGGCGCGCACCAGCACCGGCCTGGCCGCCGAGCTGGCCAATGACCCGCTCCAGCTCTCGGCCGGCCGGCTGTTCTGGGCCTCCGTGATCGGCGCGGCGGGGTTCGCCCTGCTCGCCGTGCTGCTGACGCTGCTGCGGGCGGCCCCGGAGCGCGTCGCCCTGCTCGCCCGGCTGCGCACCATGGGCCTGCG
>NZ_JBHJUK010000350.1:0-1061 GCF_042266225.1 Kitasatospora sp. NPDC056181 | reverse complement strand
AGCTGGAAGCAGCTGCGCGGCCGCGCCACCGAGCTCCTCGCCGATTACGGGGTCGACGTCGACCCGACCGCGCGCGCCGAGGACCTCACCGTCGAACAACGCCAGTTCGTCGAGATCGCCCGCGCCCTCTCCTTCGGTGCGCGCTTCATCATCCTCGACGAACCCACCGCCAAACTCGACGCCCGCGGCATCGACAAGCTCTTCGACAAGCTGCGCTCGCTCCAGCAGCAGGGCGTCGCCTTCCTCTTCATCTCGCACCACCTGCAAGAGGTCTACGACCTCTGCACCACCGTCACCGTCTACCGCGACGCCCGGCATATCATCACCGCACCCGTCACCGAACTCGACCAGCACGCCCTGGTGGAAGCGATGACCGGCGAGAGCACCCGCGACGCCGAACCCGCCTGGTCACCGGCCGGCCGCACACGCCCGGACAGCGACCCCCTCCTGGAGGTCGCCGGGCTGAGCCTGGACGGCGCCTACCACGACCTCTCCCTGACCGCACGTCCCGGCGAAGTCGTGGGCCTGGCCGGATCGGCCGCCAGCGGCAACGTCCGGCTCGGCGAAACCATCGCCGGCCTGCACCGCCCCCGGTCCGGCACGATCACCGTCAAAGGCCGCCCGGTGCGCACCGGCCACGTTCCCGCCGCCCTCGCGGCCGGCATCGGCTTCGTCCCCGAGGACCGGCACATCCAGGGCCTGGTCCCGCAGCGCAGCGTCGCCGAGAACGCCACCCTGACCGTCACCGACCAGCTCGGCCCCTTCGGCACGGTCCTGCCCTCCCGCACCCGCGCCTTCGCGGAGCGGATGATCGACGACCTCGACATCAAGACACCCGGCCCCTCCGCCCCGGTGGCCGCCCTGTCCGGCGGCAACCAGCAGAAGGTCGTCATCGCCCGCGCACTGGCCACCGACCCGCAGGTCCTGGTCGCCATCCGGCCCACCAACGGCGTGGACATCAAGTCCAAGGAATCCCTGCTCGGCACCGTCCGCGAAGTCGCCGACGCCGGCAGGAGCGCCCTGATCGTGTCCGACGAACTCGACGACCTGCGGGTCTGCGA
>NZ_JBHJUK010000349.1:0-1076 GCF_042266225.1 Kitasatospora sp. NPDC056181 | reverse complement strand
GCGAACGCCCAGGAGGAGCTCCTCTGCCAGGCGTTCGCCGAGGTCCTGGGTGTGGAGGCCGTCGGCGTCGAGGACGACTTCTTCGCCCTCGGCGGTCACTCCCTCCTCGCGACGCGGCTGGTGAGCCGGGTGCGCGTTCTCCTGGGTGCGGAGGTGCCGCTGCGGCTGCTCTTCGAGGCGCCGACCCCCGCCGCCCTCGCCGCCGCCCTGGGCCAGGCGGGCCAGGGCCGCGCCGCACTCGCACGCCGGGAACGCCCGGAACGGGTGCCGCTGTCCTACGCCCAGCGCCGGCTCTGGTTCCTCGGCGAACTGGAGGGACCGAGCGCCACCTACAACATCCCGATGGCCCTGCGCCTGACCGGCGACTTGGACCAGGACACGCTCGCCGCTGCCCTGCGGGACGTCGTCGATCGACACGAAGTCCTGCGCACGGTGTTCCCCACGGTCGACGGGCAGCCCTGCCAGCGGATTCTGCCGGTGGAGGAGTCGGGCTTCGAGCTGGGGTCCGTCGAACTGGAGCAGGACGCCGCGGCCGCCGCGATCGCCGAGGCGTCCGGGTACGAGTTCGTTCTCTCTGCCGAAATCCCGCTGCGGGCAACGCTGTTCACCCTGGGATCGGTCGAGCGGATCCTTGTGGTGGTGGTTCACCACATCGCGACGGACGGCTGGTCGACCGGGGTTCTCGCCCGTGATCTGTCGGCCGCCTACGCCGCGCGGGTGGGCGGTGAGGCACCGGAGTGGTCGGCACTGCCGGTGCAGTACGCGGACTACGCGCTGTGGCAGCGTGAGTTGCTGGGCGACGAGCGGGATCCGGGGAGTCTGCTGTCGCGACAGGTGGCGTACTGGCGTGAGGCACTGGACGGGGCGCCGGAGGAGCTGGAGCTGCCCGTCGACCGGCAGCGGCCGGCCGTCGCCTCGTACCGGGGTGAGAGCGTGCAGCTGAGTGTCTCCGCCGAGACGCACCAGGGGCTGGTGGAACTTGCGCGGGAGCGTGGGGCGACGCTGTTCATGGTGTTGCAGGCCGCGTTGGCGGTGACGCTCTCGCGGTTGGGTGCGGGGACGGACATCCCGATCGG
>NZ_JBHJUK010000348.1:0-1149 GCF_042266225.1 Kitasatospora sp. NPDC056181 | reverse complement strand
GGTCCGCCGCCACGGTCACCGTGCCGCGCACCCCCGCCGGCGCACCCTCGGCGTCGAAGGCCTCACCCACCATGACGTCCAGGTCGAACTTGGCCGCAGGACGGGTGGTGAGCACACGCTCGCCTTCCAGGCCGGGCAGTTCCAGCGCCGCATCCCCGGTATTGTGCATCGTCAGCACGGTCTGGAAGAGCGGCTGCCGGGCCAGCGAGCGAGCCGGGGCCAGCTCCTCCACCAGCCGCTCGAACGGCACATCCTGATGCGCGAACGCCGCCAGCCCCGACTCCCGCACCCGCACCAACAGTTCGGCGAACGTCGGATCCCCCGACAGATCGCTCCGCAACACCAACGTGTTCACGAAGCAACCGACCAGATCGTCCAACGCCTCGTCCGTCCGCCCGGCAATCGCCGAACCGATCGGAACATCCGTCCCCGCACCCAGACGCGACAACAGCACCGACAACCCCGCCTGCAACACCATGAACAGCGTCACACCCTCCGCACGCGCCAACTCCACCAACCTGGCGTGCGTGTGGGCGGACACCTGCAACGGGATGCTGTGGCCGCGATGGGAGGCGACGGGCGGCCGGGGACGGTCGAAGGGCAGCTCAAGCTCCTCCGGCGCCCCCGCCAAGGCCTGACGCCAGAACTCGATCTGCCGCGCAATCCGGCTCTCGGGATCGCTGTCCTCGCCCAGCAGCTCACGCTGCCACAGCGCGTAGTCCGCATACTGCACCGGCAGCGCCGACCAGACCGGCGCCGCACCCTGGCGACGGGCCACGTAGGCGGTGGAGATGTCCCGGGCAAGCGGGCCCATCGACCAACCGTCAGCAGCAACGTGATGGACCGTCAGGACGAGCACGTGTTCATCCACGCCGACGGCAAGCAACCTGCCCCGCACCGGCACCTCGGCAGACAGGTCGAACGCGTACGAGACCGCACGCTCCACCGCCCCGGACAGCTCCTCCGGCACGACCTCCTCGACCGGCAGGTCCCACACCAACTCGTCCACACCCACGACCCGCTGGTACGGCTCACCACCCGACACCGCGAACACCGTGCGGAGCGCTTCGTGGCGTGCGATGACGTCGCGCAGGGCCTGGGCCAGTGCGGTCCGGTCGAGGTCGCCGGTCAGGCGCAGGACGATGGGGC
>NZ_JBHJUK010000347.1:0-1183 GCF_042266225.1 Kitasatospora sp. NPDC056181 | reverse complement strand
GGCTACCTCGACCGCCCCGCCCTCACCGCCGAACGCTTCGTCGCCTGCCCCTTCGGCGAACCCGGCGAGCGGATGTACCGCACCGGCGACCTCGTGCGCTGGCAGGCGGACGGGAACCTGGAGTTCCTCGCACGCGCGGACGACCAGGTCAAGATCCGCGGCTTCCGCATCGAACTCGGCGAGATCGAAACGGTCCTCGCCGCCCACCACGCCGTCGCCCAGGCCACCGCCATCGTCCGCGAGGACACCCCCGGCGACAAGCGCATCGTCGCCTACGTCATCCCCGCTCCCGGCCACGACGGGCAGGAACTGCCCCCGGTACTGCGGGCGTTCACCGCCGAGCACCTGCCCGAGTACATGGTCCCCGCAGCGGTCGTCCTCCTCGACACCCTGCCGCTGACCGTCAACGGCAAGCTCGACCGGCGGGCGTTGCCGGTGCCGGAGTTCGGCGTCGTCTCCGTCGGCCGCGGCCCCTCCACCCTCGAAGAAGAGCTGCTCTGCGCGGCCTTCGCCGACGTGCTGGGCCTGGAGCAGATCGGTGTCGACGACAGCTTCTTCGACCTCGGCGGACACTCCCTCCTCGCCACCCGCCTCGTCGCCCGGATCCGCACGGTACTGGGCGTCGAGCTCGGCATCCGCACCCTCTTCGAGGCACCGACCGTCGCCGCCCTCGCACACGCCCTGGCCGACGCCGCCACCTCCCGGTCCGCCCTCACCGCAGCCACCCGACCCGAGCAACTGCCGCTCTCCTTCGCGCAACAGCGCCTCTGGTTCCTCGGCCAGCTCGAAGGCACAAGCTCGACCTACAACATCCCCGCCGTCCTGCGCCTGCAGGGCGACCTCGACCAGGGCGCACTTGAGGACGCGCTGCGGGACGTGCTGGAACGCCACGAGGTCCTCCGCACCGTGTTCCCGACCGTCGACGGACAGCCGCACCAGCACATCCTCCAGACCAGTGACCTCGACGACGTCCTGACCGTCACCCCCACCGACCCCGCCACCCTCCAGGCCGCAGTCGCCGAGGCCGCCGGCCACGCCTTCGACCTCTCCCGCCAAGTGCCGTTCCGGGCATGGCTGTTCCCCTCCGACGAGCGCGAGCACCTCCTCGTCCTGCTCGTCCACCACATCGCCGGCGACGGCTGGTCCATGGCCCCCCTCGCGCGCGACCTGTCGACGGCGTATG
>NZ_JBHJUK010000346.1:0-1230 GCF_042266225.1 Kitasatospora sp. NPDC056181 | reverse complement strand
GAGCGGGCTGCACCACCTCGGCGAGGCGACCCCCCTGCATCAACCGCTGCACCACGGCACGCAACGCATCCGCGAGCAAGCTCAGGTACTCGGCCCGCCCATCAGGCGATGGCTCGAACCGGTGCAGGACGTCCACCGCCGCCTGTGCCGCGGCAATCGCTTCGGCCGGCTCCGGCACGTCAGCCAACCGAGCAGACGAAGTCAAGTGGGACCGCGCCAAGGACATGGCATCGGGAACGACATGCCAATCATAAAATATGTCGTAATCGCATTCATGCTGTTGCACTTTGAGTGCCTGCTCGATTCCGACGCCGGGTTGCTCCCCAACGAGCGAAGGATTCTCAACGGTGAGCGTGATCGGGATTGGCAGGAAGACGTCATCGCCCAGACCTTCGTCGATGAGGCTGACAAGTTCGTTGTAGGCAACGGCAGCGAGAGCCCCCGCAGCAGCCCCTACGAGGGTACCGATCCCTGGTATTGCCGAGCCTACCGATGCGCCGACCGATGCCCCTGCTTCGACCGCGGCAGCCACGACAGCTGCCTTGATTTCATTGCCAACCTGTTGGTGGAGTTCATTGAAAGCCCTCTCGAGATCGCCGTTGTCGTGTTCCACGATGAAGAGCGTGATGGTGTACGTTCGTGGAAAGTCACCGGCCTGCTGGAGATTGAAGTCGATCAGTACGTGAGGCTCGTTACGCCAGGGGCCTCGTATGTCGTCCTCGGACACATCGCCGACCCGCTGGGAATCGATGAGATCCACTACGGGCTTTTTGTCCGGGCCGACCCTCACGGATGACGAGTCGATCCCGGTTGCCGACATCCACACTTCGTCGTTCGCACCTTGAAGAAAGGAATCAGTCGAGTCGTTCTCGTTGAAGTTTCGCAGCCGGAACTGAAGGCGCGAGGGGATGACGATGTCGTTCATGGATGCTCCCATGCGTGCACTGGTGAAGGCACCCATGCCGAGCGGGACAAGGCTCGCCCGGCAAACCTGCCCCTCGGGCGTGCGGCTGCGCCATCAGCCGATGCAACGAAGGCGCCGTACCAGAAGAAGATTGATGCCGCGCGTGCCCCCCGGGGGAGGGCTCGCGCACCGGAGATCGGGGCAGGAGACCCCGATCTCGACGGCCACGTCACGCCCAGCCTTGGCCGATTTGGTGGCCCGTGTTCCTGGACCATCCGGTCGATCCGTTGGCCGCGTTGCTCCCGTCGCGCAACTCGTCCTGGAAG
>NZ_JBHJUK010000345.1:0-1283 GCF_042266225.1 Kitasatospora sp. NPDC056181 | reverse complement strand
CCGGGGCGTGGTGCGCACCCATGCGTGGTCCTCGGCGTCCAGGCCGGCCTGGACGCGCTCCACGTCCTCGGGGGTCGGATCGGACGGGCGGCGGGAGGCCAGCCAGGCCGGCAACAGCTCGGCGAGGTCCCCGGTGAGCCAGTGGCCGTCCGGGTCGCCGAGGACGCCGACCACCAGCTCGGTGCCCCGGGCGGCCGCCCGGCGGTGCAGGACGAGCAGCGCGGCGAGCTGGACGAGCCGGCCGGCGCCGGCCTGGGCCGGGCCGCTGTCGACCAGGGCGACGATCCGCCCGCGAACCGCCGGTGTGCTGAACTCGGATGCATGGTGGAGGAGTTCACCGTCGACGAAGCGCCGGAGGAACTCGTCCGGGTAGTCGTCGGCGAGCAGCCACTCGGAGGGCAACAACCGGTCCGGCCGGCCGGCACGGGTGAGGCCGCCGAGGCCGTCCGGGTCGCCGAGGACGTCCGCGACGGGCTCGCGCGTGCCGACCAGGGTGTCCAGACGGCGCAGCAACGGGCCGAGGGCGACGGCGAGTTCGGGGCTGAGCGCAGAAAGGGTGGCGGCCCAGGGGGCGAGGGCTGCGGGCAGGCGGGTGGCCGTCATCGCTCCGCGCTCCGGGTGTACGGCTCCAGGGCGTCCGGGGAGCCGGCGGGCGGGGGCGGGTCGGCGACCAGCGCGTGGCCCGGGACGAGCACGCAGAGCTGTCCGTCCTCGGCACCGAGCGCGCGGCGCCATAGGGCGGCGGCGGGCCCGGGCCGGGCGGTGGTGGGAACCAGCAGGCCGGCGTCACGGCCGAGGTAGCGGGCACCGTCGGCCCACGGCAGATCGGCCCCGGCGCCCAGGACGAGAAGGACCGCCGTGCCTGTGTCGGACGGGGCTGCTGCACCGGACGGGGTGCTGGGGTTGGACGGCGTGCTGGGGTTGGACGGGGTTCCTGTGCCGGGCGCGGCGCCTGCGCCGTCCCGGGCTCCGGCGTCGCCCCGGGCGCTCGCGCCGTTCGGCGCGCCTGCGGCGGCGAGCGTCGTGCCACCGTCGAGCGTCGTGCCACCGGCGGGCGTCGTGCCACCGGCGGGCGGGCCGTCGGCGAGGACGCCGAGGCGGGCGCCGTCGCGGAGCCGGTCCCGGGTCGCGGCGGCCAGCGCGGGCACCGCGTCGCCCAGGGCGAGCACGGCGGCGGCGGGCAGCGGGGGCTCGCGGCGCTCCCACCGCAGGGGGAACGACGGCAAGGGGAACGAAGCCGGGGGCAACGAAGGCGGGGCGGTGGTCACGAGGGCGTGACCGCC
>NZ_JBHJUK010000344.1:0-1294 GCF_042266225.1 Kitasatospora sp. NPDC056181 | reverse complement strand
GGCCCGGCGCCCTGCGCCAGGCCCGCCGCCACGTTCAGCACTGAGGCCGCTTGCCGTGATTGGCCCGGTGGTTCCGGCGGCTCTTCTTCTTCCGGCGTCGCTTCGACGACATGGGCTGCTCCTCTACGGGTTGCCCCCGGTCCAACGTCTCACATCGCTGCCGGGCCGTCTCGTCGGCGACGAGCGGGGGCGGGCGCCCGCAGCCCCCGCCCCCGCCCCCGGCTCATGCGCCCGTCGTCGCGGCGGACGTCCGCCCGCGCCACCACGCGACCGTCGCCCCGAACTGCTCCCCGAGCGGGGTGGCGCGCAGGGTGAAGGCGGACTCGTAGGCCGACGAGTCCATCACGAACGGCCGGTCGAACTGGTAACGGACCTCCCGCAGCTCGCGGAGCAGGGGAGAGAACAGCGAGGCCAGGCCCAGGACGGCCGGCGACAGCCGCCGTACCGCGACCGGTCCCGTCTTCGCCTCCGTGGCCAGCCCGTCGACCATCTCCCGGCACGACAGCGGGGGGACCGTTGGCACGTGCCAGGCCCGCCCCCAGGCCCGTTCCTCACCTGCGACCTCGACCAACGCCCGGGCCACGTCCGGAAGGTACGTCCAGCTGTGCGGCGTGTCCGGGTCGCCGAGGACCGTGACGGACTTGCCGTTCAGCAGGCGCGGCACGACCCGTGAGGAGAGGTGACCGCCGTCGGTCACGCCGGGGCCGAAGAAGTCCGAGGCGCGGACCTCGACCGCCCTGATACGGCGCTCCTCGTGCAGCGTCCGCGCCTGTTCCCAGACCGCGGCCCGGACCCGCCCCTTCGGGCCGGCCGCCGCGAGCGGCAGGTCCTCGGTGATGGGCCCCTCCACCGGGCCGTAGCCGTAGAGGTTGCCCAGACCGACCAGGACGGCCCCGCTCGCCTCCGCCGCCGCGCAGACCGCGGAGGCCAGGGCCGGCCACTCGGCCGTCCAGCGGTGGAGGGGCGGCGCACCGCAGCTGTAGATCGCGGCAGCGCCGTCCGCGGCCTCGATCAGCCGGCCGGCGTCCGCCGCGTCCAGAGCCACGTGCTCGATCCCGGGCTCCGGCGCCCGCCCCGACCTGGTGACAACACGTACCGAATGCCCCTGCTCGGCCAGCAGCCGAGCGGTGGCCGCCCCCGCGGGCCCGTATCCCACAACCACATGAAGACTCACCGTCACAGCCTAGTCGGGGCCCTGGAGGCCGGTGACACGGGCATGGTGACGGGCTGTCGGTCCGGTGGCCGCCTCCTCGGCGGCCCCGCGGGGGGCCGTGTCACCGGCCCCCCCCGCACC
>NZ_JBHJUK010000343.1:0-1379 GCF_042266225.1 Kitasatospora sp. NPDC056181 | reverse complement strand
TCCTGGAGGAACGCCTGGAGCATGGAGGGGATGAAGTGCGTGACGGTGACGCCTTCGGTGTTGATCAGCTCGGCGAGGTAGGCGGGGTCGCGGTGTCCGTCGGGCTTGGCCATGACGAGGGTGGCGCCGCAGGTCAGCGGCCAGAAGAACTCCCAGACCGAGACGTCGAAGCCGTAGGGCGTCTTCTGGAGGACCCGGTCCGAGGCGTCGAGCGGGTACTCGGCCTGCATCCAGGCGAGCCTGTTGACGATGCCGCGGTGGGCGAGCGCCACGCCCTTGGGGGTCCCGGTGGAGCCGGAGGTGTAGATGAGATAGGCCGGGTGCTCGGGCAGCAGACGGGGCCGGGGGGCGTGTCCGGGGCGGTCCGTGAGCAGTGCCTGCGTGCCGGGCTCGTCCAGGACGAGGCGGGGGAGGTTCTCGGTTTCGGGGAGGAGGTGGCTGGTGGGGGTGTGGGTGAGCACGCACTGCGGCGCCGAGTCGCGGAGCATCCGGGTGATGCGTTCGGCGGGGTACTGCGGGTCGACGGGGACGTAGGCGGCGCCGGCCTTCACGGCGGCGAGCAGGGCGAGGACCATGTCGGTCGAGCGCTCCATGAACACCGCCACCCGCGACTCCGGGCCGACGCCCTGCTCGGTGAGCAGGTGGGCGAGCCGGTTCGCGCGGGTGTCGAGCTCGGCATAGGTGAGCCGGGTGTCGCCGCAGACCAGCGCGACCGCGTCCGGGGTCCGCCCGGCCTGCGCGCTCAGCAGCTCGGGCAGCGTCGCCCCGGCCAGGGGGCGGGCGGTGTCGTTCCACTCCACCAGGACGCGCTCGCGCTCCCCGGCGGACAGGACCTGCACCCGGTCGACGGGGTCGGCCGGGCGGGTGGTGACCGCGTCCAGCACCCGCACGAACCGCTCCGCGATCGCCTCGACGGTGCCGTGCTCGAACAGATCGGTGGCATAGCCGAGTTGGCCGCTGATGCCGCGGGGGCGGGCGTGGTCGCCGAAGGTCTCCCGCAGGGTCAGGGAGAGGTCGAACTTCTCCGGCGGTTGCGGGCCGGGGACGACGGTGGTGTTGAGGCCGGGCAGGTCGAGATCCGGGTCGGTGTTGTTCTGGAGGGCGAGCATGACCTGGAAGAGGGGGTGGCGGGCCATGGAGCGGGCGGGGGCGAGTTCCTCGACGAGGCGCTCGAAGGGCACGTCCTGGTGGGCGTAGGCGTCCAGGGCGCGTTCGCGGACGCGCCGCAGGACCTCGCCGAACGACGGGCTCCCCGACACGTCCGTCCGCAGCACCAGCGTGTTCACGAAGAACCCGACGAGGTCGTCGAGGGCTTGGTCGGTGCGGCCGGCGACGGGGGTGCCGATGGGCAGGTCGTCTCCGGCGCCGAGGCGGGAGAG
>NZ_JBHJUK010000342.1:0-1381 GCF_042266225.1 Kitasatospora sp. NPDC056181 | reverse complement strand
CACCGATCGCGAAGGCCTCGGCCGTCCCCGTGTCCGGGTTGTACACCGTCGCCGCCGAGGGCAGTGCGGTGGCGGGCGTCGGGGCCGGCCCCGACGGCGGGGTGGCGGCGCCGATCGCGTCGACGACCTTCTGCGCGTCGGAGGCCTGGGCCCCGTAGCGGTCGGGGTACGCCGACGCCTGGACCTTCTGGCAGACGGTGCCGATGTCCTGGGTCTGCCACGAGTTGTCGGGGTAGGTCCGCAGCATCGCGTTGATGAACGCGGTCGTCGACCAGGCCGGGTTGAGCCGCTGCTCGTCGGTGCCCCAGAAGTTCTGTTGCTGGAAGAGGCCCAGGCTGGTGTGGTCCACCATGTTGGGGTTGTTCTCCAGGGCGCTCTCGACGATCGCGGTGGTCACGGCGATCACGGCGGCCCGGTCCGGGAGTCCCAGGCCGCGGACGGTGGTGATGACGGCCCGGGCGCAGGATGCCCGGTACGAGGTCATGGCGTGCGCCAGCTTGCCGGTGAGTACCCGGTTCAGCTGTGCGGCGGCCGCGGCGTCGGCGTCGGTCACTGTCCCGCAGGAGCGGTTGGACAGCGCGGCGTGGGCCGGTGAGGCTCCGACCGTGGCGGCGCCGACGGCGGTCGCGGTGGCCATGGTGAGCGCGGACAGGCTGTGCTGGAGACGGCGGCGGTTCACGGGAGGTCTCTCTCCTGGGAGGACGGGCTCGGGAGGGCTGGGAACTCGGGAGGGCTGGAGCTCGGGAGGGCTGGAACTCGGGAGGCTGGGAGGGGGCGGCACCGGGCGGCCGAGGCCGGCCGGCACCGCCGGGCGAACCGTGCTCAGCTGGTTCAGCTGGTCCTGAACTTCCAGTTGCCGAGGGCCGTCCACTGGCTCCAGGGGCTGCCGTTGGCGTTGTAGGCGTGCGAGATCACACCGTCGGCGCCGATCGCGAAGACCTCCGCGGCGTTGGAGCCGGACTCGTAGACCGCGCTCGGGGTCCCGGCGAACTTGTAGCCGGTGTCGAGGGACTCCCACCCGGCCCAGGGACCGGCGTTCAGGTTGTAGGTGTGGTTGAGCACACCGTCGGGGCCGATGCCGAACAGCTCGACGGCGTTGGTCGAGGCGTTGTAGACCGCGGTCGGGCTGCCGCTGAACCGGAACGAGGACCCGAGGGTGGACCAGCCGCTCCACTGGCCGCCGTTGAACAGGTAGTCGTGCGAGATCACACCGTCGGTGCCGGTGGCGAAGACCTCCGTCACCTTGTTCACCGGGTTGTAGACCACCGCCGGGTTCGAGGCGAAGTGGAAGTCCGGGCCGAGGGTGGTCCAGCCCGTCCAGGAGCTGCCGCCGGTGCTGTAGGCGTGCGACACGATGCCGTCGGTGCCGGTGGCGAACACC
>NZ_JBHJUK010000341.1:0-1395 GCF_042266225.1 Kitasatospora sp. NPDC056181 | reverse complement strand
ATCCTGGAGTCGCTCGGCTACCCGCGCAACAGCGCCCAGGTCAACCTCTCGGGCGGTGAGGTCTCGTTCGAGGTCACCATCCCGGGTGCCGGCCCGTGCGTCGCCGGCCGGCTCGGCAACCCCGTCAAGGTCGAGGCCCACGGGTACTACCTGGAGGGCGGCTGCACCGAGCCGAAGGGCGGCCACTGACCCGGGAGGTCACTGCCCCGGACGGTCACTGACCCGGGAGATCACTTGCCCCGGACGGCCACTGACCCGGGCAGGCGATCCCATCGGGCCCCGCGGTGCTGCGGCGGACCGGCCTCCAGCGCTGCCGGGCGGGCCCGTCTGTGCACAGGCCAGTCCGTGCGCAGGCCCGTTTCTGCGCGGGCCCGCCTACCGGGCGGGGCCGGCGGGCGCGTCCCCGCCGAGGACGGCGTCGACCTCGATCTCGACCAGCCACTCCGGGTCGATGAAGCGCGAGACCTCGACGAACGTGCAGGCGGGCCTGACGGCCGCGAACCGTTCGCCGTGCGCCCGCGCGGCCTCCTTCCAACGGGTGACGTCGGTCAGCATGATGCGCGTCCGCACGACGTCCTGCACCGATGCCCCGGCCTCCTTCAGCGCCTGCTCGGCGATGTCGAGGCACCGGACCGTCTGCCCGTGGACGTCGCCCGGCGCCGCCGTGGAACCGTCGTCCGCGATGGGCGCCGTTCCGGCGACCGCGACGTGGTCGCCCACCCGGACCGCGCGGGAGAAGCCGATCTGCGGCTCCAACGGCGAACCCGAACCGACGTTCTGCCGCATGCGCCCCACGTGTTCCAAGCGTTCCACCTGTTCCGTCCGTTCCATCCGCCCATGCTGCCAGACGGTGGCCGCCGTGATCCACCTGCGCCCGCAGGAACCGTTCTGCTCCTGCGAGTTCGGGGTGAGGTGCGTAGCACGGCCCCCTGTGGTGCGTGGAGGTTTCGCCGGGATTCCCCCCGCATGGGCGAACTGGGCGCGGGCTGCGGTCCGGCGAGCCCGGGGCGCGGTAAACCTGTTTCCCGCACCACCCGGACGGCGGGACGGCAGCCCCGTCCCGGCACGTCCCGGCGGTGTGCGCGACGCGTGGGACAACCGACCGGGGAGGCACCGAATCAGCCGCCGAGCAGCGCTGCCGAGGTCCGGCCGGAGGACCGCCGACGGCCGGCCGAGCGCCGCCCGCACCGGCGCCCCACGCACCCGCCGCACGCCGTCCGCAGGGGCCGGTGCCCGCTCGTCGTCCCGTACTCCTTCGATCGTTTGAGGATGCTGATGCTTGGTGCTGGATCGTCACCCAGAGGTCGGCGCTCCACTCCCGTGCTGGTGTGGATACTGCCCGTCGTGGTGACGGCGGCGGTACACCTCGAGCCCGCGACCGCCACCACCGCTGCC
>NZ_JBHJUK010000340.1:0-1396 GCF_042266225.1 Kitasatospora sp. NPDC056181 | reverse complement strand
GGGCGTGTAAGGGACTTCGTGTAAGTCCCCTGTGGTCATTGGATGCTGAGCCGGTCCTCGAAGAAGAGTGAGAACTGGTTCAGGGCTTCCTTCCAGTGTGCGGCGACGTGGTTGACGTCGCGCGCCTTGGGGTTGATCAGCTCCCGCACGGCCAGGTAGAGGACCTTCAATGCGGCCTGTTCGGAGGGGAAGTGGCCGCGGTTGCGGGTCGCCTTTCGCAGCCGGGAGTTGATCGACTCGACCATGTTCGTGGAGTACACCACCGTCCTTATCGCGGGTGGGAAGGCCAGATAGGGGGTGAACTCGCTCCACGCGGCCTGCCAGGTCCGCACCACCGCCGGGTAGCGAACTCCCAGGTCGGAGGCGGCGAACTCCTCCAGCGCATGCTCGGCGGCCTGCTCGGTCGGGGCGGTGTAGATCGCCTTGAGCGCCGGCACCAGTTTCGAGTGCTCCCGGGCGGAGGCCAGCCGCAGCGAGGAACGGATCAGGTGGATCACACACGTCTGCACGGTGGCCTTGGGCCAGGTCGCCGTGATCGCTTCCGGCAGGCCCTTCAGGCCGTCGCAGCAGACGATGCACACGTCCTCGACGCCTCGGTTCCGCAGCTCGGAGAGTACGGCCATCCAGGTTGTGGCGCCCTCGCCCTCGGCGCCGACCCAAAGGCCCAGGACGTCCTTGCGGCCGTCCATGTCCACCCCCACCGCGAGGTAGACGGGCTTCGAACTGACCGATCCGGAGCGGATCTTCACCCACAGTGCGTCGATGTAGACGATCGGCCAGACCGCGTCCAGCGGCCGGTTCTGCCACGCGGTGAGCTCGTCCACGATGGCGTCGGTGACCTTGCTGATCAGGTCCGCACTGACCTCGACCCCATAGATCTGCACGAGGTGCGAGCGGATGTCGCGCACGCTCATGCCACGCGCGTACAGCGACAGGACGCGCTCGTTGAACCCGGCCAGCCGCCGCGCGTTCTTCGGGACCAGCCGCGGCTCGAAGTCACCGTTGCGGTCCCTGGGCACCGCGACCTTCACCGCGCCCACATCCGTCAGCACGGTCTTCGGCGAGGTCCCGTTGCGGCTGTTGCCCGAGCCGCGACCGGCCGGATCATGCTTCTCGTAGCCCAGGTGCTCGGTCATCTCCGCATCCAGAGCCCGCTCCAGTACGGCCCTGGTGACCTGGGTCAGCAGCCCGCCCTCACCCAGCAGGGCCGCCCCCGAGGCGTCCGCGCGGTCCATCAACCGCTCGACGACCTCGTCCACCAAACGCTCATCGACCGGCTCGACGACCGGTCCGTCCTTCTCGCCCATGTCTTGTCCGTTCCGGCCGGTCAGAGCCCTCAACCGGGCCCAGACCAGCCTTCCAGATCACGGACTTACACGAACTTTCTGACACGCTC
>NZ_JBHJUK010000339.1:0-1445 GCF_042266225.1 Kitasatospora sp. NPDC056181 | reverse complement strand
GTTCACGGCGATCCCCAGCAGCGCCATCCAGCACATCACCGCCACCACCGTCGGCACCACCGTGCGCCTGTTCGCCGCCGGCGCCGACCAGCAGATCTGGACCACCGACAGCACCGACAACGGCCCCTGGAGCACCTTCGACCCGGTCCCCAACGCCAGCGGCGTCAAGCAGCTCGCCGCAACCACCATCGGTGACACCGTGCGCCTGTTCGCCCTCGGCAGCGACAACCAGATCTGGACCGCCGACAAGAAGGCCGACGGCAGCTGGACCACCTTCTACGCCGTCACCAGCAGCGCCATCCAGAACATCACCGCCACCCCGGCCGGTTGACCCCCGGCGCCGGCCGGAAGGCGGCCCGCCGCTCGCGGGCCATCGGCCTCCGGTCGGCACCCCCCAGTCCCGCGCAGGCCGGTCACCCTGCCGGGCCCACAACCATCTGCCGCCCCGCCCCTCCTGGCGGGGCGGCAGACCGCGCGGTGCGCCACCCCAGGACGCGCCGCGAATCCAGCAACGCCCAGGGCCGTCGGCATCCAGGACGGCACTGAGCCCGGCACTTCGGTGCCCCGACACAGACAGGAACGCGAAATTCCGATGAGGGAATTCTGGACCTCACGGGTCCCACGGTGGCGACTGGCCACCGGGCTCGTGGCCGGCGGCCTGCTCACAGGGCTGCTCACCGTCCCGGCCGCGGCGGCGGACACGCCGCTGGCTACCGGGCCCAACCCCGACCGGGTCAAGACCGTTGCCGCCTGGCAGGCCGGCGGCCCCGTGGTACGCCAGGCCGCGGAGAACGCGCTGACCGGCTCCGACGACGACCTGAAGAAGTTCCTGGCCACCGGACAGGCCGCAGCGGCCGACCAGGACCTGCGGGCGCAGATCGAGGAACTCGTCGCGAAGTCCGGACCCGGTGTGCGTGAGGCCGGCACGGCCGCGCTCAAGGGTTCCGCGGCCGATCTGAAGGCCTTCCTCGACAAGGGCCTCAAGAAGGCCTTCGAGGACGACCAGCGGGTCCTCCTGTCGCAGATCATGGCGGCCGGCGGACCCGGTGTGAAGGACGCCGCGGGCAAGGCCATGGACGGCTCCCTGGCGGACGTTACGGCGTTCCTGAACGAGGGCCAGTTCAAGGCCAGGAACGACGACGACCGCGTCCATCTCTCCCAGCTGATGGCCTCCGGCGGTCCGGAGCTGAAGAAGGCCGCCGGCGCCGCCCTGGACGGCACCATGGATGACGTCCAGCTGTTCCTCCAGTACGGCTACCAGACGGCCGCCGCCCACGACCAGGAGACCCTGACGGTCGCCCAGCTGGCGGACCTGACGACCAACGCCTCCACCCAGGCCGGGCAGCAGGCCCAGACCGCAAAGGACGCGGCCGGCAAGGCGCTGGACGCCACCAAGCTGGCGAAGGAGGCCGCCGAGCGCGCTGCCGCCGAGACCAAGGCCGCCC
>NZ_JBHJUK010000338.1:0-1470 GCF_042266225.1 Kitasatospora sp. NPDC056181 | reverse complement strand
GCCCCATCGTCCTGCGCCTGACCGGCGACCTCGACCGGACCGCACTGGCCCAGGCCCTGCGCGACGTCATCGCACGCCACGAAGCGCTCCGCACGATCTTCCCCGAGGCCGACGGCGAGCCGTACCAGCAGATCATCGACGTCGACGAACTGCTCTGGGAACTCCCGGTCGTGCGCCTGACGCAGCCGGACCCGTCCGAGCCGGTGACGGGTGCTCGTCTCCTGGACCTCGACGAACTGCCCTTGAACGCCTCCGTGCTGGAACTTCCCGTGATCGACGCGACGGAGGATCTCCCCGAGGACCAGCTGCCCGGCGCCGTGGCACGGGCGGCGGGGTACGCGTTCGACCTGGCCAACGAAATCCCCGTCCGAGCCTGGCTGTTCGACAACGGCCCGGGCGAGCACGTCCTCGCACTGGTGGTCCACCACATCGCGGGCGACGGGTGGTCGATGGGTCCGCTGGCGCGGGACATCTCCACCGCGTACGCGGCGCGGCTGGCGGGCGGTGCTGCGCCGGCATGGTCGGCGCTGCCGGTGCAGTACGCGGACTACGCGCTGTGGCAGCGTGAGTTGCTGGGTGCGGAGGGCGACCCCGACAGCTCGCTGTCGCGCCAGGTGGCTTACTGGCGTGAGGCTCTGGCGGGGGCGCCGGAGGAGCTTGAGCTGCCCTTCGACCGTCCGCGGCCGGCGGTGGCGAGCCACCGCGGCCACACGTCCGGATTCGTCATGCCCGTGGAACTGCACGCCAGGTTGGTGGAGTTGGCGCGTGCCGAGGGTGTAACGCTGTTCATGGTGTTGCAGGCGGGGTTGTCGGTGCTGTTGTCGCGTCTGGGTGCGGGGACGGATGTTCCGATCGGTTCGGCGATCGCCGGGCGGACGGATGAGGCGTTGGACGATCTGGTCGGTTGCTTCGTGAACACGTTGGTGTTGCGGACCGATCTGTCGGGGGATCCGACCTTTGCCGAACTGTTGGTGCGGGTGCGGGAGTCGGGGCTGGCGGCGTTCGCGCACCAGGACGTGCCGTTCGAGCGGCTGGTGGAGGAGCTGGCTCCTGCCCGCTCGCTGGCCCGCCACCCCCTGTTCCAGACCGTGCTCACCATCCAGAACACCACGTCTGCGCACGACGCCGCCTCGCCGGGACTGGAGCTGCCGGGGATCGAGTCGAGGCCGCTGTTCCTCGGCAAGCCCTCGGCCAAGTTCGACCTGGACGTGATCATCGGTGAGGCCTTCGACGCCGAGGGCGCGCCGGCCGGGATCCGCGGTGTGGTGACCGTGGCGGCGGACCTCTTCGACGCGCCGGCGGCGGGCCAGATCGCCCAGCGTTTCCTGAACGTCCTCGCCACGCTCACCGAGAAGCCGCAGACCCCGCTGAGTGCGGTCGATGTGCTGGAGCCGGTGGAGCGGGCGTTGGTGGTGGAGGGCTGGAACGACTCGGTGGAGGTGTTGTCGGGGTCGTTGACGCATGAGTTGT
>NZ_JBHJUK010000337.1:0-1470 GCF_042266225.1 Kitasatospora sp. NPDC056181 | reverse complement strand
GTCCTGCTCCACCGCGGCCTCGGCGAAGGCGGCGGCGACCACCGGTGCGACCAGGTCGACCTGCCACTGCCGGGCGCCGAGCCGGCGCAGCGCGGCGGCCACGTTCTCGGCGCTCGCCTCGGCCGGCGGCTCCCAGGAGACCCGGCGGACGAGGTCCGGGGTGATCAGGTTCTCGGCCGGCAGGTTCCGCGCCTCCGCCAGCTCGCTCACCGCGGCCCGCGCCCCGGAGAGCCGGGCGGCCGCGACCGGGTCCTTCTCGGCCCAGGCGCGCGGCGGCGGCGGGCCGTCGTGCGGCGCGGAGGCCGGCGGCAGCTGGTTCTCCGGGACCTCCCGGCCGCGCTGCACGGCCGCCAGCCACTGCTCCAGCTGGCGACGGTGGACACGCGGCCCGAAGCCCTGGACGGCCTGCAGGGCGGCGACGTTGAGCGGCATGGCGAGCGCGGCGTTGACGATCGCGGCGTCCGGCAGCACCCGGCCCGGCGAGACGTCCCGCTCCTGCGCCAGCCGGTCCCGGGTGAGCCAGAGTTCGCGCACCACGGCGAGCTGGCGGCGACGGCGGACCTTGTGCAGCTGCGAGGTGCGGCGCCAGGGGTCGGTGCGCGGCGCCGGGCGGGGAGCGGCGACGATCGCGGCGAACTCCTCCAGCGCCCAGCCGAGCTTGCCCTGGGCGTCCAGCTCCTGTTCGAGTGCGTCGCGCAGCTCGACCAGCACCTCGACGTCCAGGGCGGCGTAGCGCAGCCACGGCTCGGGCAGCGGACGGGTGGACCAGTCGACCGCCGAGTGCTCCTTGGCCAGGCTCAGCCCGAGCACGCTCTCGGTCATCGGCCCGAGGCCGACCCGGGCGAAGCCGGCGATCCGGCCGGCCAGCTCGGTGTCGAAGAGGCGCTGGGGGCGCATGCCGACCTCGGCCAGGCAGGGCAGGTCCTGGGTGGCCGCGTGGACCACCCATTCGGTGTCCGCGAGGGCCGCGCCCAGCCCGCTGAGGTCGGGGCAGGCGATCGGGTCGATCAGCGCGGTACCGGCGCCCGCGCGGCGGAGCTGGATGAGGTACGCCCGCTGGCCGTAGCGGTAGCCGGAGGCCCGCTCGGCATCGACGGCGACCGGCCCGGTACCCGCGGCGAAGGCGGCGACGACGGCGGCCAGCGCCCGCTCGTCCGCCACGACTGGCGGGATCCCCTCCTTCGGTTCGAGGAGCGGGACCGGGGCTGCTTCTTCTGGGATGGCTGCTACGGCGTCGGTCACTCACCAAGGGTACGACGGACCTCGCTACCGGGAGTGTTGTCGGACTGGTCAGACCGGGTCGGTGAATATGACAGCGCCGTCACCCGGCCGCCTCCCGGGGAGCCGTGCCGCTCGGGCGGTGACGGCCCGCTCACCGTGACGACTGTGCGCAAGCCGCTGCGGGGGGCCGCGGGGGGCGGGGCGACGAGGGCCCCCCCCCCGGGCCCCCCCGCGGGGGGGTATGAGTGC
>NZ_JBHJUK010000336.1:0-1483 GCF_042266225.1 Kitasatospora sp. NPDC056181 | reverse complement strand
GACGCCGGACCACGGCCGGCACCCGCCACCGCGGCGAAGTCCGGCGCCGGCAGCGCCCTGCGGTCCAGCTTGCCGTTGCCCGTCAGCGGCAGCGCGTCCAGCACCACCACCGCCGACGGCACCATGTGCTCCGGAAGCCTGGAGACGGCGAAGTCGCGCACAGCTGCGCCAAGTTCGTCGGCTGCCTCGTCAGCGGGGACGACGTAGGCGACCAGCCGGCGGTCCCCCGGCGCGTCCTCGCGGGCGACGACCGCCGCCTGCGCCACGCCCGGATGGGCGGCCAGCACCGCCTCCACCTCACCCGGCTCGATCCGGAAACCCCGTACCTTCACCTGATCGTCCGCACGCCCCAGCACCACCACACTGCCGTCCGCCGTCCAACGCGCCCGGTCACCGGTGCGGTACATCCGCCCGCCCTCGGCACCACCGAACGGGCAGGCCACGAACCGTTCCGCCGTCAACCCAGGACGACCCACATAACCGCGCGCCAACTGCACACCCGCGACATACAACTCACCCACCACACCCGGCGCCACTGGCTGGAGGAACCCGTCCAACACGAACAACCGCGTGTTCCCGACCGGACGACCCACCGGCACCACACCGGACGCCACCGACTCCGCCGTCAGCCGGGCCGTCGCAACACCGATCGTCGCCTCCGTCGGCCCATAGTGGTTGAACACCCCACGCTCGCCCGCCGCCTCCAGCAGCCCCTCCACCAGCACGGCCGGGGCGGCCTCTCCGCCGAGTACCAACGACGCCGCGGGCAGCACACCCCCCGCACCGGCAACAGCGGCCAGCGCCGCCAGGTGCGAGGGCACCACCTTCACGAACTCGATCCGGTGCTCGGCGAAGTACGCCGCGACAACCGCCGGATCCGTCACCGCCTCCTCGGGGAGGATGTGCAGCTCACCACCGGTCGCCAGGCTGGCGAACAGCACCGTGTTCCCCAGGTCCGTCGCCTGCGCCTGCAACAACGCATACCTGCCGCCCTCCGCGCCGAACCCCACCCGCGACGGCACCGACCCCACGTAGTTCGCCAACGCCCCGTGCGTCACCCCCACACCCTTCGGACGCCCCGTCGACCCCGACGTGTACATCACATACGCCAGGGCCGCAGGCACCACCGCAACCCCAGGAGCAGTCGCCGGCAACCCGGCCAGCTGCATCCGCACCAACGCACCGTCCACCGCCACCAACCGCACCCGACCCGCCGGCAGCTCGTCCAGCAACTCCTCCGTCGTCAACGCCAACACCGCACGGCTGTCCCGCAACATGAACGCAATCCGCTCCACCGGCTGCCCCGGATCCACCGGCAGATACGCAGCCCCCGCCTTCCACACCCCCAAAATCGCCGCAACCGTCTCCACACCCCGCGGCAGGCACAGACCCACCACCGACTCCGCACCCACCCCCTGACCCACCAAATACCGCGCCAACCGGTTCGCCCGCGCATCCAACTCCCCGAACGACACCCCCACCC
>NZ_JBHJUK010000334.1:0-1549 GCF_042266225.1 Kitasatospora sp. NPDC056181 | reverse complement strand
GGGGGGGGGTTTGGGGGGGGGGGGGGGGCCGCCGGGGCGGATCGGGGTGGGCGGCGGAGGTGCGGTCCGCGGGGCCCTACTGCTCGTTGCGCTCAAGCTCCGTCAGGGTGGCTCGCAGCCAGGCGAGTTCGGTCTCGGTGGTGGCCCGCGCGATGAGCAGCATGCCGTGGCGGAACGGGTCCGCCACCTCCTCGGCGCCGAGCGGGCGCGCCCCGTCGTAGAAGAAGCTGGCCGGTTCGCTGAGGAAGGCGAGGCGGCGGCGGAGCACGGCGGCCTGGGCAGCCGGCTCGCCGTCGAGATGGCGGAGGAAGGCCAGCACGGTGAACCAGCGGTTCTCGTCGCTGATGTCGAGCTCGTCGGGTGCGCGGAGCCGGTCGAGCAGCACGGCCCGCCCCGCGTCCGTGAGGTGGAGGGTGTGACGGGGGGCGGCCGTCGTCCCCGGCTCGGTCTCGCGCACCAGCAGGCCGTCGGACTCCAGGCGCTTGATCGCCGGGTAGAGCGTGCCGTCGCTGATCGGTCGGACGTGCCCGGTGAGCGCCGCGAGGTGGCGGCGCAGCTCGTAGCCGTGCAGGGGCCGGTCATGGAGGAACCCGAGGATCGCGAGCTTCAGCATGGGGGTCACTCTCTCAAGGGGTCGTTCTCGGGCGTTCACCAACTATATCGCTACCGCTATACCTCGGGTCCGAGGTATCGTTCCCGGCATGCCGCCGCGCTGGTGCCGCGCTGCCGCGGTGCCGGCGTTTTGCCGCGCTGCGTGTGGTGCTGCGTGCGGTGCCTGTGCCGCGTCCCCCTGCATTTCGCTGCAGTGCCCCGAATCGATGAGGAGTACGACCGTGCGTCAAGCCACCGTGACCCCGAACGGCGACCGGATTCGTTGGGTGGAGTTGCCGGGTGTCGAGCCGGCCCGGTTGTTCCTGCATGGTCTGGGTGCGAGTTCGCCGGTCTACTTCGCGGCGGCGGCCGCCCATCCGTTGCTCGCCGGGCGTCGTTCGCTCCTGCTCGATCTGCTGGGGTTCGGCATCAGTGACCGGCCCGCGGACTTCCCGTACACCTTGGAGGCCCACGCCGACGCGGTCGCCGCGGCGGTGGAGGAGGCCGGACTTGCCGAGGTCGAGGTGGTCGGGCACAGCATGGGGGGCGCGGTCGCGATCGTCCTGGCCCACCGGCATCCGCGGCTCGTCGCCAAACTCCTCCTGGTCGACGCCAACCTCGACCCGATCGCGCCCGCCCGCCGTCCGGGCAGCAGCGGGATCGCCACCTTCACCGAGGAGGAGTTCCTGGCCGGCGGCCGGGAGAGGGTCGGCCGGTGGGTCGGCCCGTTCTGGTGGTCCACCATGCGGCTCGCCGGCCCCGAGGCCCTCTACCGCAGCGCGGTCAACCTCGCCCGCGGCACCAACCCGACCATGCGTGAACTCCTCCTCGGCCTGGAGGTCCCGCGGACGTTCCTCCACCCGGCGGCGGACGGTGAGCCGGCGGGTGCGGACCGGCTGCGGGAGGCGGGGGTGGAGCTGGTGGCGGTCCCGGACTGCGGGCACAACATCATGTTCGA
>NZ_JBHJUK010000332.1:0-1590 GCF_042266225.1 Kitasatospora sp. NPDC056181 | reverse complement strand
CTCCCCGACCTACGCCGTCGGGGGGGCCGGGGGCCCCCCCCGGGGGGGGCGGCCCCGGGCGGGCCCGGGCCCGCGGGGCGGGGGCTCCCCGCCACGACGGGGGCCGGGACGACGGGGGGCCGGGACGACGGGGGCCGGGACGGCGGAGGGCCGGTGCCCCGGGGCGTCCGGGGCCGACGCCCGGGCGGCGGCGCACACGTCCGCAGGGGGATCCGCATGACGAAGGACCGCGCCGGCCTGGCCGGCCTCATGGCGCTGCTGCGCGCAGCGCACGCCGAGCACCGCCACCGGCTGGAGCTCTGGGACTGCGACGTCCCCGCCGGCGCCGAGCTCAGCCGCATCCCCGCCGGGACGCCCGTCGGCGTGGCGGACCTGCTGGCCGCCTCCGACGGCGTCTACCTGAACCACTCCACCCGGCTCTTCGCCGCGGACGAGCTCGACGGGCAGCAGTTCTCCGAAGGCCTGGTCGGCGCCGAGCTGCCCGGCGGTGCACCACTCGATGACGCCTCGCGGTTCCACTTCTTCGGCCGGGCCCGCGGGAACCCGCTGCTGGTCGACCGCGACGGGAGCGTCTGGCGGGTGCCCGACGACGGCTTCGTCTGGTACACCGGTTGCCGGCTGGAACGGCTCACGAACGACGTCGTGACCTTCTTCACCGACTGGGTGGCCGCCCCCGGCTTCCGCGACCTGGCCGGACTCGGGCCCGAGGACCTCGCGACCAGCCACTGGTACCGGCTGCTGCGGCTGACCGCCCTGGCTCCGTGACGCCCCGCCCCGGCCGGCAACGCCGGCAGGGGTAGGACAGGGCGCGTCCGGCGGCTCCCGCCGAAGCGCGGACGGGCCGGCCGGCCCGGGACCCTGCGGGGGTCAGCCGGTCTTGAACTTCCAGTTGCCGAGGGCCGTCCACTGGCTCCAGGGGCTGCCGTTGGCGTTGTAGGCGTGCGAGATCACACCGTCGGCGCCGATCCCGAAGGCCTCGGCCGCGTTGACGCCGGACTCGTAGACCACGGACGGGGTCCCGGCGAACTTGTAGTTGGTGCTGAGCGACTCCCAGCCCGCCCAGGGACCGGCGTTGATGTTGTAGGTGTGGTTGAGCACACCGTCGGGGCCGATGCCGAACAGCTCGATCGCATTGGTCGAGGCGTTGTAGACCGCGGCCGGGCTGCTGCCGAAGCGGAAGTCCGGGCCGAGGACCTCCCAACCGCTCCACTGGCCGCCGTTGAACAGGTACTTGTGGGACATGATGCCGTCGAAGCCGGTGGCGAAGACCTCGGTGACCTTGTTCACCGGGTTGTAGACCACGGCCGGGTTGGACGTGAACCGGAAGTCCGGGCCGAGGGTGGTCCAGCCCGTCCAGGAGCTGCCGCCGGTGCTGTAGGCGTGCGACACGATGCCGTCGGTGCCGGTGGCGAACACCTCGGCCGTCCTGGTGTCGGGGTTGTAGACGGCGGCCGGGCGGCCGGTGAACTTGTAGCCCCTGTCGAGCGGGTCCCAGCCCGCCCAGGGACCGGCGTTGATGTTGTAGGTGTGGTTGATGACGCCGTCGGTGCCGACACCGAACAGCTCGACCGCGTTGGTCGCCTCGTTGTA
>NZ_JBHJUK010000331.1:0-1609 GCF_042266225.1 Kitasatospora sp. NPDC056181 | reverse complement strand
GGGGCTCCGGAGCAGGTGGTGGTGCCGGCGAACCTGATTCCCGAGGGTGCGGAGGAGATCACGCCGGGGATGCTGCCGTTGGTGGACCTGGACGAAACCGAGGTTGCCCGTGTGGTTGCGCGGATCCCGGGGGGTGCGGCGAACATCGCGGACGTCTACCCGCTTGCACCCCTCCAGGAGGGCATCCTCTTCCACCACCTGCTCCAGGCGGACCATGGCGCGGACGTGTACGCCTCGCCGACCCTGGTCGCCTTCGACTCACGCGAGCGCCTGGACGCGTTCCTGGCCGCGCTCCAGCAGGTGGTGGACCGGCACGACATCTACCGCACCGCGATCGTCTGGGAGGGCCTGCGCGAACCCGTCCAGGTCGTCACCCGACACGCTGAACTCCCCGTTCGACAGGTCGTGTTGGACGCGCGCGGTCCGGAAGCGGCGGACCAGTTGCTCGCCGCTGGCGGAGGGTCGATGGACCTCGGCCGGGCCCCGCTGATCGAGGTGCACACCGCCGCCGATCCCGATGATGACCGGCTGCTGGCACTGCTCAAGATCCACCACCTCGTCCAGGACCACACGGCTCTGGAGGTGTTGATCGGGGAGCTGCGGGCGATCCTGTCGGGCGACGGCGACTCGCTGCCCGAGCCGCTGCCGTTCCGCGACTTCGTCGCGCAGGCCCGCCTCGGCGTGCCGCGCGAGGAGCACGAGCACTACTTCGCGGGGCTCTTGGGTGATGTCGAGGAGACGACGGCACCCTTCGGCCTGGTGGACGTTCGGGCCGGTGGCGTCGACTCGGCCAAGGCCCGGGTGGCGGTCGAGCGTGAACTCGGTGACCGGATCAGGAAGTTGGCACGATCGCGTGGGGTGAGTCCGGCGACGGTGTTCCACCTGGCGTGGGCGCGGGTGCTGGCAAGCGTCTCGGGCCGGGACGACGTGGTGTTCGGCACGGTGCTGTTCGGGCGGATGAACGCCGGCGCCGGATCCGACCGCGTCCCCGGCCTGTTCATCAACACGCTCCCGGTCCGTGTCCGGGTCGGGTCGGCCACGGTCGACGAGGCCCTCGACGGCCTGCGCCACCAGCTGGCCGAACTGCTCGTGCACGAACACGCCCCGCTCTCGCTCGCCCAGAAGGCCAGTGGGGTGCCGGGCTCGGGCCCGCTGTTCACCTCCGTCTTCAACTACCGGCACCACCGGGCCGCGTCCCGGCGTCCGGCCGGTCCGGAGTCCGATGCCGACGGCCTCGAAGGCATCAGCACTCTCAGCATGGAGGAGCGCACCAACTACCCGTTGACCGTGGCCGTGGACGACGACGGCACCGGGTTCGTCCTGAGCGTCGAGGCCTCGGACCCGGCCGATCCCGGCCAGCTCTGCACCTGGGTACAGATGGCGGTCGACGGACTGGTCACGGCACTTGAGGCCGCTCCGCGTACAAGCCTTGCGGCCGTGGAGGTGCTGGAGGCCGGTGAGCGGGCCCGGGTGTTGGAGGGGTGGAACGATACGGGTCGTGTGGTGCCGGGGGTGTTGGTGCCGGCGTTGTTCGCGGGTCGGGTGGCGGGGTCGCCGGGTGCGGTGGCGGTGGTGTTCGAGGGTGTGGAGGTGTCGTACGGGGAGTTGG
>NZ_JBHJUK010000330.1:0-1690 GCF_042266225.1 Kitasatospora sp. NPDC056181 | reverse complement strand
ACGCCCCATCACCACCACCCGGCAACCGCCCTCCAACAACCGCCGGGCGGTGGCCAGCCCCAGCCCCGAGGTCCCCCCGACGACAAGAGCCACGTCCCCAGCAACGTTCACGTCCGTTCCTCCTTCGGGACCGGCCGGCCCGCCCCCAACAGGCAGGCGCCAGCCGAATATGGGCACAACGGGTCATACGAGCCGAGCAGACACAGCAGGTGGAGCAGGTCCTGCGGGTGGTGCGGGTGGTGCGGTTCACCGGCCCGCGGGCGGCGACGCGGAGGTCTCCCAGAAACCGGCGTAGCGGTCGGCGCGGTGCAGGAGTTCCTCGTGGGTGCTCTCCTCGGCGATGCCGCTGCCGCCGACGCACGACGTGGCCGGCGCGCTGCACAACGCGGACCCGGCACCCGCAGACACCACCGACCGCCCGCCCCGCCAAGCCCTCACGGACCCGGGCGGCCCCGGCCGGGGCGAGCCCGCCCCGGCTGGACCGTCACCCCGGACCGTCACTCCCGGGCCGGCCCCGCCCAGGGCAGTCAGTCCTGTACCGCGACCAGGCCCCGCTCCTCCTGCTCCCCCTCCGCCACCGGCGCACCGGTGCGTGGCAGGACCGTGAACGCCACGACCGCCGCCGCCAGCAGGATCACCGTCCCCACGCTCATCCCCAGCGCATACCCGTCGTTCAGCGTCACCGGGGTGACGTGCTTGCCCGTGCGGTCGTGCGCCGCCGTCCCCAGCGCTGCCAGCCCCAGTGACGCGCCGATCTGGCGTGTACTGTTCAGCAGCCCGGACGCGCTGCCGGTCTCGTGTGCCGCCACGCCCGCGGTCGCGATCGAGACCGCGGGTGCGAGGCAGAGTCCGATTCCCACGCTCGTGACCACCGACGGTCCGAGGACGTCCGTCGCGAAGGACCCGTCCGCGCTCATCATCCCGAACCACCAGAAGCCCACCGCCGTCACCAGCGCCCCTGCCACCAGCAGGGACCGCGGTGCGAAGCGCAGCCCCAGCTTCACCGCCATGACCGAGCCCACCACCACGCCCAGTGCGAACGGCAGGAACTGCACCCCGGTGCGTGCCGGGCCCGCCCCGAGGACCCGTTGCAGGTACAACGACACGAAGTAGAACGCCGACGCCATCGCCCCGCCCAGCAGCAGCGTGTACAGGTTCGCCCCCGCCACCGACCGGTTCGCGAACAACCCCAGCCGCACCAGCGGATCCGCCGATGTCGTCCGCTCCACCACCACGAACCCCGCCAGCAGCAACACCGCCAGGCCCAACGTCCCCAGCGTCACCGCCGACGACCACGGATGCTGATCCGTGCGCACCACGCCCAGCACCAGCAACGCCACGCCACCCGTCGCCAGCACCGCACCCAGCACGTCAGGACGGCCCCGGCCACCCACCGCCGCACCCGCCGGCACCCGCCACGTCAGCAACAGCGCCACACCCGCCATCGGCGCCGTCACGAACATCACCCACTCCCACCCCGCGTACTGCGTCAGCACCCCGCCCACCAACACCCCGAACGCCCCACCCGCCGCGTTCACCGCGCTCCACACCCCGAACGCCTTCACCCGCTCCCGACCCGACGGAAACGCCGACACCAACAACGCCAACGCCGCCGGCGCCAACAACGCCGCCCCCCCCCCCCGCCCCCGCCCCCGCGCCCGCCGGCCACCCCGCGCCCCCCCGCCGCCCC
>NZ_JBHJUK010000329.1:0-1729 GCF_042266225.1 Kitasatospora sp. NPDC056181 | reverse complement strand
CAGGCCGCGCTGGTCCATCACCTCGATGCTGCGCGCGTGCAGGCCCAGCGCCCTGACGAACTCGAACGGCTCGGCCATCCTGTCGAGCACCACCGCCCGAGAGGTTGACCTGGGCGCTGTTGCGCGGGTAGCCGAGCGACTCCAGGATGCCGTGGACGTCGTCCTGGGAGAGTGGTGATGCGGCGGCGCGGGCCCTGACGGCGGCGGAGATGCGCTTGCTGTGTGCCTCGCCCCGGCAGCGGTCCACCGCGTCGAGGACCACCATCTGCTTGTACATCGAGTTCTCGGCGTGCTTGGCCGCCCAGGGGTCGGCCGGCTCGGCCGGGGCGGTGCCCGTGCCGTCGGCGGAGGGGCTCGGCCGTGCGGACGCGCAGCCCAGCGCCGCCACCTGGGGGAAGAGCCGGTCGTGCTCGGCGAGGCCCTGCCGGCGCTGCTCGGCGTAGTCGGGCGGGACGGACCCGGACGCGGTGGCCCCCGAGGCGGTGGGAGCTGCCGTCCCGCCGCCGGCACCGGTGATGCTCACGCTCCCGCAGCCGGTTGTCGCGACCAGTCCCGTCAGCACGCCCGCTGCCGCCGCCACTGCCAGACGTCTCATCAGCCCGCCCTCCCCGGTCCGACGCGCGCCCGGCCGGGGCGCTTCGTACGGCACCCATCATGCCGGACGACCGGATCCACCGCGGCCGGGGGCTGTCGGTGGCACTCCCATGAGTTCACTGCCGTCCATGAGCTCACTGCCGTCCGGGAGTTCACCGCCGTCCGGGAGTTCACCCCGGGCCGGGCGTGCCGATCGCCGTTCCCGTCCGGTACAGCTCCACGAGCAACGGTCGCAGTGCCAGCCCGGTCCCGGTCAGCCGGTAGCTCGTGCGCACCGGGAAGCCGCGCAGCCGTTCGCACCTGGCCAGCTCCCGCTCCTCCAGCGTGCGCAGGCGCTCCGCGAGCACCTTCGGGCTGATCTCCGGGAGCCGCGCGCGCAGTTCGCCGAAGGACAGCGGCCCGTGCATCAGCTCCCGCAGCAGCAGGGTCGTCCACCGCCCGGACACCGCGGCCAGGGCCACCTCGACCGGGCAGGTCACCTCCGGCCGTGCCGTCCGGCCCCGGAGGCCGGGCACCAACTCGGTGTCCCAGGACCGGTCCGCCGCGTCGCTTTCCGTTTGGTGACCTACGCGGCCGCCGAATTCACTGCCCTCATGACGCATGAAGCCACTGTCACCCTGACCACCGATCCCGGGCAACACCCGGCCGTCTTCGCCGCCGCCTTCGGCACGGGCGACCCGGCCGCCGTCCAGCGGGTCTACGAACCGGGAGGCGTTTTCGTCCCCGCCCCCGGAACGGCCGTGACCGGACCGGAACTCGCCGCTGCCAACGCGGAGTTCCTCGCCCTCGGCCTCCCCATCACGGTGCGCCCGCGCCACACCTACGTCGCGGACGACATCGCCCTGCTCATCGTCGACTGGTCGATCTCGGGCACGACCCCGGACGGCGAGGACGTCCACCTCGAAGGCACCGCGACCGACGTGGCCCGCCGGGGGAAGGACGGGCGGTGGCGGTACGTCATCGACAACCCCTTCGGCACGGCCGGGGCACCCGAGGCAACCCACGTACCCGGAGCGCCCGAGGCAACTGCAGTACCTGAGGCACCCGGAGCAGCGCAGGCACCCGGAGCAGCCCACGCACCCGGAACAGCGCACGCACCCGCGGCGGCCGGCCCTGCCTGAGACCGGCCGCCGGC
>NZ_JBHJUK010000328.1:0-1766 GCF_042266225.1 Kitasatospora sp. NPDC056181 | reverse complement strand
TCGGGGGACGTGGCGCGGTGGAGTACGGAGGGGCTGCTGGAGTACCTGGGGCGGGCGGACGAGCAGGTGAAGATCCGGGGCTTCCGGATCGAGCCGGGTGAGGTCGCGGCGGTTCTGGCGGGGCATCCGGGGTTGGCGCAGGCGGCGGTCGTCGCGCGGCAGGACGCCCCGGGTGACACCCGGCTGGTGGCCTACGTGGTGGCGGACGACGAGGACGCGGACGCGGTCCGGTTGTCGGGTGCGGTGCGGGAGTTCGCGGAGGAGCGGCTGCCGTCGTACATGGTGCCGTCCGCCGTCGTCGTCCTGGACGCCCTGCCGCTGACCGTGAACGGCAAGCTCGACCGCAAGGCCCTGCCGGCGCCGGAGTTGACGGCCGGGGGCGGCCGTGGTCCGGCCACGGTGCAGGAGGAACTGCTCTGCCAGGCCTTCGCCGAGGTCCTCGGCCTGCCGGCGGTCGGGGTGGACGACGACTTCTTCACCCTCGGCGGTCACTCCCTGCTCGCGATCTCCCTCGTCGAGTACCTGCGGACCCGCGGGGTCGCGGTGTCGGTGCGGACGCTCTTCCAGACGCCGACCCCGGCCGGCCTGGCTTCGGTGGCCGGCCCGCAGGAGGCCGAGGTCCCGGCCAACCTGATCCCCGTCGGCGCGACCGAGATCACCCCCGCGATGCTGCCGCTGGTCGAGCTCGACACGGCCGACATCGAGCGGATCGTGGCGCAGGTGCCGGGTGGCGCCGGCAACGTCGCCGACGTGTACCCGCTCGCACCGCTCCAGGAAGGCATCTTCTTCCACTACCTGATGGCTGTTCAGGAGGGTGGTGGAGCCGATGTGTACGCGTCCCCGACGGTCCTCGGCTTCGACACCCGCGAACTGCTGGACGCCTTCCTCGGGGGACTCCAGCAGGTGGTGGACCGGCACGACATCTACCGCACGGCGATCGTCTGGGAGGGCCTGCGCGAGCCGGTCCAGGTGGTCGCGCGCCGGGTCGAACTACCGGTCGAGGAGATCGCGATCGACGGGCACGGCCCGGAGCCGGTGCAGCAACTGCTGGCCGCCGCCGAGCAGCCGATGGACCTCGGCCGGGCGCCGCTGATGCGGGTGTTCACCGCCGCCGAGCCGGACAGCGACCGCTGGTTGCTCCTGCTCTGCATCCACCACCTGGCGCAGGACCACACCACCCAGGACGTCCTGCTCGGGGAGCTGCGGGCGATCCTGTCCGGCGACGGCGACGCGCTTCCGGAGCCGCTGCCGTTCCGCAACTTCGTCGCGCAGGCCCGCCTCGGCGTGCCGCGCGAGGAGCACGAGCGGTACTTCACCGAGCTGTTGGGCGACGTCGAGGAGACGACGGCCCCGTACGGGCTGCTCGACGTGTACGGCGACGGCGCGGAGTCGATCCGCGCACAGCTCCCCCTCGGCGAAGAACTGGCCGTACGCGTACGCAACTTGGCGCGATTGCGGGGAGTGAGTGCGGCGACGGTCTTCCACCTGGCGTGGGCGCGGGTACTCGCGACCGTCTCGGGCCGGGACGACGTGGTGTTCGGCACCGTGCTCTTCGGCCGGATGAACGCCGGGCTCGGCGCGGAGCGGGTCCCGGGCCTCTTCCTCAACACCCTCCCGGTGCGGGTCCGCGTCGGCGAGGCGGGCGTCGGCGAGGCGCTCGACGGCCTGCGCCACCAGCTGGCCGAGCTGCTGGTGCACGAGCACGCGCCGCTCTCGGTGGCGCAGCAGGCCAGTGGTGTGCCCGGAGGCAGCCCGCTGTTCACCTC
>NZ_JBHJUK010000327.1:0-1783 GCF_042266225.1 Kitasatospora sp. NPDC056181 | reverse complement strand
CCGGCAGGGCCGCCGCACGGCGGGCGGCCGGGGGGCGGGCTGCGGGCCGTGCGTCGTCGCTCTGGGCCCCCGGGGCCCGGTGGCCGTCAGCGCCGCAGGTGGGTGGCCAGCAGCTCGACCACCGCGGCGCGCTGGTCGGCCAGGTAGAAGTGGCCGCCGGGGAAGACGCGCAGGTCGAAGGCGCCGGTGGTGTGGCGCTCCCAGTCGCGGGCCTGCGCGGACGAGACACGTGCGTCCTCGTCGCCGATCAGGGCCGTGATCGGCGACGACACGACGGCGTCCGGCGCGCACAGGTACGTCTCGACGGCGGTGTAGTCGCTGCGCACCGACGGCAGGATGAGCTCTCGCAACTCCGGTTCGGCAAGCACCTGTTCGTCGGTACCACCGAGCCGGGCCAGCTCTGCGAGCAGCTCGTCGTCGGGGAGCAGGTGGTAGGAGGTGTCGCGCGGAAGGGAGGGTGCGCGGCCGCCGGAGGCGAACAGGTGCGCCGGAACGCCGCGGCCTTCCGCCTCGAACCGGCGGGCCACCTCGAAACAGACGGCCGAGCCCATGCTGTGGCCGAAGAAGGTCAGCGGCCGGTCGGTCCAGGGCTGCAGGGCCTCGTGGACGCGGTCCGCGAGCCCGCCGATCGAGTCGATCGTCGGCTCCGCGAACCGGTTCTGCCGCCCGGGGTACTGCACGACGAGCACGTCCGCGTACGGCGACAGGGCCGCGGAGTAGTCGAGGTAGTAGCTCGCCGAGCCGCCCGCGTGCGGAAAGAGGACGAGCCGTGCGGGCGCCGTCCCGACGGGGTGGAAGCGGCGGAACCAGGGGCTCTCGGTGACGGTGTTACTGCCGGCCATGCGGGGCGACCTCTCTGAGTACGGGTCAACTGTTGATCTGCTCCCCAGTGTCCCCATCAGGCCCGCCGGTTTCCACCAGCACCCCCGTCGCGGACACGCGTGATCCTTCTGCTACGCCCGGTCGCTTCGGTCATCAGTTCCGTTGGCCCCTGCCCCCGCGGTTGCTCGCCCTCGACGTGGCGGGCGTCGACCTGGTGTCGCTCGTAGCCGGGCCGGCGGGCTGCGTGTCCCCGTGGGTCGCCCGCGGCGGTTCCCTCGACGAGCGTGGTACGGGGACCGTGAGGTCCGTCCTCGGCCGACTCGAAGAGGTCCTGCCTGAAACCGTCAACCGACGCATCCGCGAAATCCGCCGGCTCCTCCAGACTGCCGGACACACCCCCGAACCCACCGGACCCCGGCTCGCCGACCTGGACGCCCTCCGCGACCTCGCCGCAGATCAGGGCGCCGAGCTCCCGCCATCCAACGCAACGACGCTGAACGGCTGCCTAGTTCAGCGAGGCGGCCTGCTGCTCTGCCTGGACGGCCTCCTGGGTTGGTTTCGTCGCCTCGTCAGGGCGTCCGGCCTGGACCATTCGCTTGGCCAGGTCTCGTAACGCATCCGCGAGCAAGCTCAGGTACTCGGCTCGCGCACCAGGCGGTGGCTGGATCGCGTGCAGGACGTCCACCGCCGCCTGTGCTGCGGCAATCGCTTCCGCCGGCTCCGGCACGTCAGCCAGCCACAAGGACAAGGTCAGCAGATCCGCAGAGAGTTCCATCACGGATTCGCCCGCAGAGACGCCGGCCGCCTGCCGGTACACCTGTATCGCTTCCTGAGCGGGCTGCACCACCTCGGCGAGGCGACCCCCCTGCATCAACCGCTGCACCACGGCACGCAACGCACCCGCGAGCAAGCTCAGGTACTCGGCCCGAGCACCATGCGTTGCATGGATCCGGTGCAGGAC
>NZ_JBHJUK010000326.1:0-1806 GCF_042266225.1 Kitasatospora sp. NPDC056181 | reverse complement strand
CGGATACTGTTGGTGAATGTGACTGATCGGCTGCGGTGAGTGACGCCGGTCTTCGAGACTGTTCTCGGAGACCGGCGTTTGCTGTTGCGGGGTGTGGCATGTCGATGCGGGCGAGGGAGCCGGGCGGGGTCCCGGTGGAGACGGCGCGGGTGGCTCGGGCGGCCTTCCCGAAGGGGAGCCTGGCGATCCGGATCCGGGACGAGTTGGGGCCTTTGTTCAGGGACGATCAGTTCGCCGATCTGTTCCCTGGGCGGGGCAGGCCCGCATGGTCGCCCGGCCGGCTGGCACTGGTACTGGTGTTGCAGTTCGTGGAGGGGCTGACCGACCGGCAGGCCGCGGAAGCGGTGCGGGCCAGGATCGACTTCAAGTACGCCCTCGGGTTGGAGCTTGCGGATCCGGGCTTCGACTACTCGGTGCTCTCGGAGTTCCGGGACCGGCTGGTCGCGGCGGAGGCCGGGCGGCGGGTGCTGGACCAGGTCCTGGTCGCGGCGCGGGAGAAGGCTCTGCTGAAGACGGCGGGTCGGGCCCGGACCGACTCGACGCATGTGCTTTCCGCAGCACGCGAGTTGAGCTGGCTGGAGATGGTGGCCGAAGCCCTGCGCTCGGCACTGAACGCGCTCGCGCAGGCCGCTCCTGACTGGCTGGTGGGGGTTGCCGAGCCTGACTGGTTCCGGCACTACGCGAGCCGGGCGGACGAGTCCCGGTTCCCGAAGGCCCGGGCCAGGCGGGACGAGGTGGGACGGCGGATCGGCAGGGACGGGATGAGACTGCTCGAAGCCGTGTGCTCACCCGGCACGCCACAGGCCCTGCGGGTGCTGGAGCCCGTCGAGACCCTGCGGCGGATGTGGGTGCAGCACTTCCACCTGGTCGAGGGCGAGGTGCGGCGGCGGGACCCAAAAGACCGGCCGCCGGCCGCGGTGCGGCTGGTCACCCCCTATGACCCGGAGGCACGCGGCAGTATGAAACGCGACCTCCTCTGGGACGGCTACAAGGTCCACGTCACCGAGACCTGCGAACCCGATACCCCGAACCTGATCACGAACACGGCCACCACCGCGGCCACCGTCCCCGACAGCGAGATGACCGGGACGATCCACACCGGCCTCGCAGCCCGGGACTGCCTGCCCGGCGAACACTGGGTCGATGCCGGATATCCGACTGCCGCCCAGATCGTGGCCTCCCGGCGCGAACACGCAGTCGAACTGCACGGCCCGGTCAGAGCCGACACCACCGCCCAGGCCACGGCCGAAGGCAGCGCCTTCCGCCAGGACGCCTTCACCATCGACTGGGACAACCGGCACGTCTCCTGCCCCGGCGGCCGCACCACCGACCAGTGGCGGCAGTCCCTCTCCCAGCGCGGCACCCCCGTGATCCGGGTGCGCTTCTCGCCCACCGACTGCCGGCCCTGCCCACACCTACGGGACTGCGTCAGCTCGCCGAAGGCCGTGCGGCGCGAACTCACCTTCCGCCACCACGACGAGCACCAGGCCATCGGCCAAGCCCGCGCCCTCCAGGAGACCGACCACTGGAGGGAGCGCTATAAGATCCGCGCTGGGATCGAGGGGACCTTCTCCCAGGGCATCAAGCGCTGTGGCCTGCGCAGATCTCGCTACCACGGCCTCGCGAAGACCAGCCTCCAACACGAACTCACCGCCGCGGCGATCAACCTCGCCCGCATCGACGCTCACCTGACCAACACACCCCGGGCCCGCACACGCACGAGCCACTTCGCACGACTTCGCCCCGTCGAGCAACAGCTCGACGGGGCGAAGTCGTCAAGCCCCTGGGATTGACCAACAGCGTCCG
>NZ_JBHJUK010000325.1:0-1829 GCF_042266225.1 Kitasatospora sp. NPDC056181 | reverse complement strand
ACGCCGCCGCACTCGGCAACGACCCCGGCCCCGCACTCAACCACCTCTTCCCCCCCATCCTCGCCGGCGACCCCCACCACCCCACCCCGCCCGCCCACACCGCCCACCCCGCACCCGCCCGCCCACCGCACCCACCCGCCCGCCCGCCCCTGCGCCCCGCCATGCTGCCCCCCGCCGCCGCCGACTTCACCGGCCGCCGCCCCCAACTACGCCACCTCACCACCCTGCTGCGCGACCACCGCACCACCGCCCCCCTCGTCGTCACCGGCCCCCCCGGCACCGGCAAGAGCACCCTCGCCGTCCAAGCCGCCCGCGACAACCTCGACGCCTTCCCCGACGGCCAGCTCTACGCCGACCTGCACGGCACCCACGGCCGCCCCACCGACCCCCACGACGTCCTCGAATGGTTCCTCCAGCTCCTGTGCCCGCCCGACACCCCCGTCCCCGCCACCCGCCACGCCCGCACCCAGCTCTACCGCAGCGTCCTCGCCGAACGCCGCGCCCTGGTCGTCCTCGACAACGCCCACCACGAACAACAGGTCAGACCCCTGCTGCCCGCCGCCCCCGGCAGCCGCGTCATCGTCACCACCCGCTCCCGCCTCACCGCCCTCGAAGGCGCCCACCCCCTCGAACTGGACGTCTTCGAACCCGCCGAGGCACTCGCCCTGCTGCGCCGCGTCGCCGGCCCCGCCCGCGTCGCCGCCGAACACGACGTCGCCCGCACCCTCGTCGAGGACTGCGGCCGCCTGCCGATCGCCGTCCGGGTGGTGGCCGGCCGCCTGGCCGCCAAACCCCACTGGCCCCTGGCCGAGATGGCCCGCCGCCTCGCCGACGGCGCCCGCCGCCCGCTGGACGAACTGCGCCTGGCCGACCTCGACGTCCGCTCCTGCCTGCGCCCGGCCTACCTGGCCCTGGCCGCCGGGGCCCGCACGGCACTGTGCCGGCTGTCGCTGCTGCACACCGCGGAGATCCCGGCCTGGCTGGCGGCCGCGGTCCTGGAGACCGGCGAGGCCGAGGCCGAGGACCTCCTGGAGACCCTCGTCGACGCCCGCCTGCTGGAGGTCCGCGGGACCCACCGCACCGGGCGCCTGCGCTGCCGGATGCCGCCCGTCGTGCGCCTGTTCGCCCACGAGTGCGCGCAGGCCCAGACCACCGCGGCCGAACGCCGCTCCACCGTGGAACGGGCGTTCACCGCCTGGCTGCTGCGGGCCCGCACCGCGGTGCGCGCCCTGGCCGGCGGCCGCCAGGACGCCGCCGCGCGCGCCCTGGCCTGGTTCGAGACCGAACACGGCGGCCTGCTCGCCGCCTCCCGCCAGGCCGACACCGACGGCCACCGGGCCGCGGCCCGCTCCCTCGCCCGCGCCCTGGCGGAACTGTGCGCCCTCAGCGCCGCCGCCCGCCCCGCCGTGCGACCCCGCCCCGCCGCACCCCCCGCCGCACCCCCCGCCACATCGCCCGCCGTACCGCCCGCCGCGCCGCCCGCCCTGACCCGGGTCTGACCCCGCCGCGGCCCGGTCCCGGCCCGGCCGCGCAGCCACCGCGCCGGGACAGGGACAGGACAGGGACGGGAAGGGCACGGGCAGGCGGGGCAGGAGCAGAGCGGGACAGCGGGGGAGGAGCAGGTGGGGGAGGGACGGGCAGGGGCGAGGGGGACGGGGGGTGGTGGTGCGGTGCGGGCCGTGCAGGCAGGGCCCGCACCGCACCACCACGGTGCGGCCGGCGCCGGCGGGTCCGGGGGTGAACCCGCCGCCGCCCGCCGCGGGGCGGGTCTGGGGGGGCGCGACCCCGCCGGGTCGGCGGGAGTGCGCCCCCCCCCCCCCCCCCCCGCC
>NZ_JBHJUK010000324.1:0-1850 GCF_042266225.1 Kitasatospora sp. NPDC056181 | reverse complement strand
TGGGTGCTCACCTCGCCCCGGCTGGGTGGACAACTCCCGCGCCGGGCGCGGGTGCTGACGAGCGAGGCGGCCCGCTGGTCCGCCGAGGGCGCCACCGGCGTCACCGTGCGGATCGACGGCTCCACGACCGAACTTCCGCTCCCCGCAGCGGAGATCGCCGTGCGGGCACTGCGCGGCAGCGAGTTCCGGCGGGCCGCCGCGCCCGCCGTCGTCAACGTTCCGGCGGAGGCCGCCGGGGCCGCCGGGGGAGCGCTGCCCGCGTTCACCACCGGCACCCGCACCCTGCTCGCCCGGGGCCGTCGCCCTTCCGTCCTGCTCGCCGTCAACCTGCCCAACGGCGGGAACGGACCCGCCACCGAGGTGCGGGCGAAGCGCCACAAGTTGAACGGCCCGGTGCTCGCCGCCGGACGCATCGGCCGGCGGCTGATCGCTTTGTACGCACGCGGGGACCAGCTCGTCCCCTACGTCAGCGGCCGCCCGCTCTCCCCGGCAGGTGGCGAGCAGGCCGGGTTCACCGCCGAACTGGCCGCCTTCGGCCTCGACCGTGCCGGGCTGGCCGGGCAGTTCACCCGGCCCGTCCTGCCGCTGGTCCGCGGCGGGGACGACCTGCTGCTGCCGCTGGCCGGCCGCTGGTGGCGGATCGCGCCCGACGGCACCGTCACCGACGACGGCGAGGTCGGCCGGGGCGCCGAGGGGCCGCAGCACTTCAACCGCTTCCGTGAGCCTCGGCTGTACGACCGGAGCCTGCCGGCCGGCGCGGCCCGCGCCCGCCACCTCCTGCACAGCGGCGCCACCGTCGCGTGGTCGGAGGACGGCAGGGACTGGGAGGTCAGGAACTGGCAGGGCCAGGCGCACCGGATCTCCTTCCGGGAGAACGCCGACGTGATCGGCCTCGTCCACCACGAGGCGGTGCCCGCGCTGATCACCTGCACCCGCAGCGGCCTCCTGGTGCGCCACGTCCGCGCCGACGGCGTCCGCACCCTGACCCGCTTCTCCGGCGGCACCGCCCCGCCCGCCGTCCACCCGACGCTGCCGCTGATCGCCGCCGAGACCCGGCCGGGCCGGATCGTAGTGGGCGACGCCTACACCGGACGGATCCACCACCTGATCGGGAGCGACGATTGAGCGCCACCCCCGCCGCGGCGTTCGGTGCCACCGTCACCGCCGCCGGCTACCTCCTCGACGTGCCGGTGATCGGCGCGGCCGAGGCGGCCGCACGCGTCCTGGCGCACTGGCAGGAAGGCGCCGAGCTGCGTGAACTCCCGGACGGGCGCTGGCTGCTCGTGCTGGTGACGGCCGTGGACGGCCGGGCCGCCCAGGCTCCCGGACAGCCGCTGACGCGCACGCCCGGCGGCGCACTCGTCGCTGCCGGCACCGGCGATTCCGAGGCCCGGACCGGGCAACTGTCTTTCACAGCTGCAGGTCTGAAGGTCACTCACACCGTCACCGAGCTGGCGGAGTTGGACCCGTCGGCCTGGCTCGACCCGGTCGGCCTCACCCCGCACCGCCCACGACCGGTCGGCGCCGTCGAACCCGCCGTCGAACCCGTCCTGGAGGCCCTGCCGTCGCGGCCGCAGCCCGACCTGCGGCGGGCCGCCGGAATCGGCCCCCGGAGCGAACGGGCCCACCGGCTCACCAAGGACGCTCCGGCCGGCCCCCGCCGGTCGTTCTCCCCGCCGCGGCTGGACGGCCTGGCGGCGCTGGCCGGGCCGGCCGCGTACTGGACCGCCCTGGTCGTGATGTTGGGCGCCGGGCTCCTCGCCGCGGCCAGCTTCGCGGGACTCATCGCCGAGCGCGGCTTCCGTCCCGGCGGGTTCCTCGTGGCGCTCGCGGTCGGGCTGGTCCTGGCC
>NZ_JBHJUK010000323.1:0-1859 GCF_042266225.1 Kitasatospora sp. NPDC056181 | reverse complement strand
CGTCCCCGGGTACAGCCACAGCTTCCCCGTCGACTTCTCCGTGGCCACGATGTCGTCCCGGCCGTCCCGGTTCAGGTCACCGACCGCCAGGTTGCCCATCCCGTTCCAGCCACCGTTGCCGATCATCACCCGGCTGCCCAACGTCCCCGTACCGGTACCCGGGTACGACCAGAGCTTCCCGGTCGACACCTCGACCGCCACCAGGTCCTTCTTGCCGTTCCCGTTGAAGTCACCCGCCGTCAGGTTCGTCATCCCGGGGTCGTTCACCGGGGCCTTGACGGCGACGTCGACGTAGTTCCGGTCGATGTTGATGGTGGTCCCGCCGTGCGACTCCGTGACGTCCCCGGCGTACTGGTGGACGCGCTGGTGGTTGGACCAGTACCCCGCCGGGATGTAGCTGTCGTTGGTGTCCGCGACGTTGTTCCAGTTCGCGGCCCACGCGACGTCGGGGCGGTCGAAGCTGGACGAGTTGTAGGCGGCGACCATGTCCTTGATCCCGCTGGACGACGAACTGTAGACACCGGAGCGGAAGTTGAGCTCGTGCAGCCGCCCGGTCCAGCCCGACAGGTAGTTCAGCACGTTGGTGCGATAGCCGGAGGAGTAGGCCTCCATGTCGACGTAGAGCACCGTCGCGGTCGTGAAGCCCAGGCCCTTGGCCAGCTTGACGGCGGCCTCCGCCGCGGCCCGGCCCTGGCCCTCGGCGTTCGACGAGGAAATCCCCGCGGCCTGCGTGCCCGCATAGACGGGCAGCAGGTGCCAGCCGGCGCTGCTCTGCTGCGCCACCCACGACGCGGTGAGGTTGCTCTGCGCGCAGACCCGGGTCGGACCGCCGATGTAGATGCCCACGCCCCGGTACGGCGAGGAGGCCCAGTCCGCCATCGCACCGGACGAGGGGGCGGCGCAGGCGTCGAACGCCTTGCCGGTGTAGCCGGTGCTCGGTGTCGCGGACGCGGCCGCCGACGCCGACGCCGACGCCGACGCCGGGTCGGACGCCGCGATGGAGCCGGCGGCGGCCTTCGGCGGCTGCGGCGCCGGGGCCGCGGTGGCGCCGGCGCCCACCGAGGCCGAGGCGAGGATGCGCTGCACCGCGGCCGCCGAGGAGGAGGTGTGACTGGCCGTCACGTAGACACCGGCGCCTTCGAAGGCCACCCGCGCCTCCTGGCCGACGCTGTCGGGAAGGGCCGGGACGGCCTGGCCGGCGGCCACCGCGACCGTGGCGAGGTCGGCCCGCTCGGCCGCACCGGCGAAGGTCTCCACGACCAGCGCGTCCGCCTTCTCCCCGATCAGGTGGGTCGGGCACTTCTGGTCCGCCCCGGGGTGGCCGAGGTAGACGGTGTTCCGGTCCAGCCGGACACAGGTGTCGGGTGCCTGGGCCAGGTCGACCACCGCCCAGCTCGACGGAACCTTAAGCGAAAGCCCTTGGTAGGAAACGGTTTTGACGCTCTGACCTGCCGCTGCGGGCTCGGCCGCGCCGGGCTCGGCGGCCTGGGCGACCAGGCCCAGCGGCAGGACTGCGGTGAGGACGCCGGCCGCCACGGCGAGCGAGGCGGCACCCCTCAGACGGTGGTGAATCACGGAATTCTCCAAGGAGACGGGCAGCGCGAAGCCGCCCGTCGGACGGGGAAGCGGGAGGACGGCACCCGGCAGCGCGGGCCGGGGAGGGCGGGGGGGCGGGGGCAGGGGCGGGCCCGCACGGTGGTCGGCGGACCCACCCCCGGCTTCAGCGGCCGGCCGGGGCCGGCCGGTGAAGCCCGTAGGCGGACTACCAGCCGCCGGAGCCGATCTCGGTGCGGGAGCTCAGGCCGCTGCCGGTGCCCTTGTAGAGGTAGAGCTTCCCGGTCTCGCCCGGGTCGGAGTCC
>NZ_JBHJUK010000322.1:0-1902 GCF_042266225.1 Kitasatospora sp. NPDC056181 | reverse complement strand
GGACCTGCCGCCTTTGCGTCCGGGTCGGCACATGCTGAAGATCAAGCTTCAGAATTTTGCACAGGTATGCGATTATCGGGCGCGCGAGTTGTGCGTCATTGTGGCCCGGTAGGGCAGTCGAGGAACTATCTTGGGGGATCGAGTGGGAATCGATGTGCTGGTGTCCGATGATCTGCATCTGTCCCGTTTCGCGCTCACCGCGCTGCTCGAACAGGAGGAGGAGATCCGCGTTATCGGCTCGGCCGACAGCAATATCGGCGCGCTGGAGGCCGCCGAGTCACAGCGCCCGGATGTGGTGATCATCAGTTTCGAGGGCGCGGACCGGGACGCGATCGGGACCGCCGAGAAGGTCGCCTGCCTGCCCGGGTGCCGGAGCATGCTCCTCGCCACGGCGTTCACCCGTTCCGTCGTCCGTCAGGCCTTCGCCGCCGGGATCGGCGGCATGGTCGAGCGAAGAGTGCCCCCGCGCAAGTTCTTCGAGGCCATCCACCGCGTCCACCAGGGCGAACGGGTCTTCGACGCGGAGCTGACGGTCGCCGCCCTGGTCAACGGGGACTGCCCGCTGACCCTGCGGGAGTTCTCCGTCCTCGAACACGTCTCCCGCGGCGACACCGTCGCCGAGATCGCGGCACGGCTGCACCTGTCCGAGGGCACCGTCCGCAACTACCTGTCGTCCATGGTCGCCAAGCTCGGCGCCCGCAACCGGATCGACGCCCTGCGGATCGCCCGGGACTCCCACTGGATCTGACCCGCACCCCGGGCACCACCGCAAGACGAACCGAAAGGCCGGCCGGCATGCGGGCCGGACAGCCCCGGCCACGGCCGGCCACAGCCGGATAACGGCGGCAGGCACGACTTCCCCGGGGAACGCTCCAGGAAATCCCCGGGGAAGCCTCCGGAAACATCCCGGTAAAAATCCCGGGGCCGCTCCCAAGAAATACACACGGAGAAGTCCCGCGGGGGCTTTTCCAGCCCACGGTGGAACCTCCCGGGAACACTCCGGGGAAATAAGTGACTCAGGAGTCTGAAGCGGCTCCGGGGAATTCTCCCGAACCCGTAGTCCCGCCCGCCCCGCCGCAATTCCCCACCGAACAGGCGGGCGGGCGGGGCCGACCCCCGGCACGGTGGTAGCCGGCCGGGACGGGCGGAGAGAGGTTCAGCGCAGCAGTCCCAGGCGCATCGCCCCGTCCAGGCGGATCGTCTCGCCGTTGAGCATCGGGTTGTCGACGATGTGGGCCACCAGCGCGGCGAAGTCGGCGGGCTCGCCGAGCCGGCCCGGGTGGACCGTCCCGCGCAGCAGCGCCTCGCGGACGTCCGCCGACGCGCCGGCCAGCATCGGCGTCTCGAAGGGACCGGGCGCCACGGTCACCACCCGGATCGCGCGCCGGGCCAGGTCCCGGGCCAACGGCAGGGTCATCCCCACGACCCCCGCCTTCGAGGCGGCATAGGCCGCCTGACCCTCCTGCCCGTCAAAGGCGGCGACCGAGGCGGTACAGACGATCACACCACGGTCCCCGTCCCGGACCTCGTTGCGGGCCATCTCCTCCGCGGCCAGCCGCACCAGGTTGAAGGTCCCGGTCAGGTTCGCGTGCACCACCTCGGCGAACTCCGCCAGCGGCAGCACCCCCGAACGCCCCAGCACCCTGCCCATCCGCGCGGTGCCCGCACAGTTCACGGCCACTCCCAGTCGGCCCAGACGAGCCGCGGTCTCCACCGCCGTCCGCACGTCCGCCTCGTCGGCGACATCTCCGACCACCACCGGCACCCCACCCAGCTCGGCACCGGCCTTCGCCGCCCGCTCGGGCTCACGCCCCATCACCACCACCCGGCAACCGCCCTCCAACAACCGCCGGGCGGTGGCCAGCCCCAGCCCCGAGGTCCCCCCGACGACAAGAGCCACGT
>NZ_JBHJUK010000321.1:0-1905 GCF_042266225.1 Kitasatospora sp. NPDC056181 | reverse complement strand
CAGACCCCACCCTTCGTGCGGGTCCCACGGTCAGATCCTGACGGGCCCGACGGACGTGACGGGCCTGACGGATGTGACGGGCCCAGCGGATCAGACCGCCGGGGCCGGGTACGTCGGGTACTCGACGCCGGAGACGTGCTGGACGACCCGGATGACCTGGCAGGAGTAGCCGAACTCGTTGTCGTACCACAGGTAGAGGATGGCGTTGTCGCCCTCGACCTTGGTCGCGCCGGCGTCGACGATCGAGGCGTGCCGCGAGCCGATGAAGTCGCTGGACACCGCGTCGGGGGCGGTGGTGAAGTCGATCTGGCGCCGCAGCGGCGAGGTCAGCGAGACGTCACGGAGGTACTCGAGGACCTCCTCGCGGTCGGCCTCCTGCGAGAGCTGCAGGTTGAGGATCGCGATCGAGACGTCCGGGACGGGCACGCGGATCGAGCTGCCGGTGATCTTCGCCTTCAGCTCGGGCAGGGCCTTGGCGACGGCCGAGGCGGCACCGGTCTCGGTGATGACCATGTTCAGCGGTGCCGAACGGCCACGACGGTCCGACTTGTGGTAGTTGTCCAGCAGGTTCTGGTCGTTCGTGAACGAGTGGACGGTCTCCACGTGACCACGCAGCACGCCGTACTTGTCGTCCATCGCCTTCAGTGGCGGAACGATCGCGTTGGTGGTGCAGGAGGCGCAGGACAGGATCTGCTCGTCCGGCTTGATCGTGTCGTGGTTGACGCCGTGCACGATGTTCGGGACGTCGCCCTTGCCCGGCGCGGTCAGCACGACCTTCTCGATGCCCGGCCGCAGGTGCTTCGCGAGGCCCTCGCGGTCACGCCACTTGCCGGTGTTGTCGATGAGGATGGCGTCCTTGATGCCGTACGCCGTGTAGTCGACCTCGGAGGGGTCGTTGGCGTAGATCACCTTGATCGCGTTGCCGTTGGCGATGATCGTGCTGTTCGCCTCGTCAACGGTGATCGTGCCCTGGAACTGACCGTGGATGGAGTCGCGACGCAGCAGCGAGGCGCGCTTCACGATGTCCTGGTCGCCGCCCTGGCGGACGACGATGGCGCGCAGGCGCAGGCCACCGGACTTCTCGATCAGCAGCCGGGCCACCAGGCGGCCGATGCGGCCGAACCCGTAGAGCACGACGTCGCGCGAGTCACGGCGCTCGATCTTGTTGTCACCGGTCGCACCGGCCACCGCCTGCGCGGTGAACTCCTCCACCGACAGGCCGTGGTCGTCGGCCCGGTAGGTCTCGGCGAGCATGCCGATGTCGATCTGCGAGGGACCGAGGTCGAGCGTGGTGAGCGCCTGCAGGAACGGCAGGGTCTCGGTGACCGAGAGCTCCTCGCCGGCGATCTGGCGGGCGAACCGGTGGGTCTTGAGGATGCTCACCACCGACTTGTTCACCAGGGAGCGGCTGTGCAACAGGACAGTGACGTCCCGCTCCCGATGCAGTCGGCCGATGACCGGGATCATCGACTCCGCGATCTCCTCGCGGTTCTTCCAGTCCGTGAACACGTCGTCGTTGACAGTCACAAGTCCATCTTTCGAGCTAGGAGGGTAATCCCATCCTAGCTTTCGGCCGCGTTGATCCTTCACGCGGACCCCCTCCGACGAGGGGCTTCCCCCACCCGACAGCCCTTTTCGGCCCGGAACCACCCCTCGTCGAGCCCGAAAAACGGGCCTGCGAGGCCGGCCTCCGGGCCGGGAACGTGAACTTCACCACCCTCGGCCCTCGACGGGTCCCGATCCGGGCCGGGCCGGCCGCGGGTCCCCGGAGACGCAACGCTCCGGGAAACGCAGAGCCCCGGAAACGCAGAGAACCCCCACCCGGGATCCGGGTGGGGGTTCTCTGTGAATGATTGTTCGGCGGCGTCCTACTCTCCCACAGGGTCCCCCCTGCAGTACCATCGG
>NZ_JBHJUK010000320.1:0-1966 GCF_042266225.1 Kitasatospora sp. NPDC056181 | reverse complement strand
TCCTGGTGGCCTCCGCCGAGCGCGCCCACCAGGCGCTGGGCTGGACCCCGCGCCGCCCGAACCTGGACGACATCGTCGCCGACGCCTGGAAGTTCGCCCTGGAGCACCCCGCATGACCACCTTCCACGACCTCTACGGCGCCGCGCCCGCCGGCACCTGGGCCGCGCCCGGACGGGTCAACCTGATCGGCGAGCACACCGACCACAACGACGGCCTCGTCCTGCCGATCGCACTTCAGCAGGCCGCCCTCGTCCGGGCACCCCGACCCGACCCGAACGAAAGCGGCCCGCCGACCGTGCACGACGTCCCCACCACCTCCCCCGATCTCCTGACCCTGAACGCCGGACCGGCCGTCGCCGTGGTCGACCCCGCCGGGGGCGGCCGGCTCGCCGCCCTGAGCGTCGCCGGTGTGGAGCTCCTGATGCCGGGGGCCGGCTTCGGCTCCTTCCCGATGGCCCCCTGGTGCGGCCGGCTCGCCGGGGGCGTGCTGCGCAGCGCCGGGCGCTTCCACCACTTCCCGCGCGAGGCACCGCCCCATGCGATCCACGGCACCGTACGGAACTCCCCGTGGCGGGTGGTCCGTGCAGCCGCGGACGGTGCGCTGCTGGAGCACGGTCTGGGCGCTCCCTGGCCGTTCGCCGGCCGCGTCACGCAGGAGTTCGCGCTGAGCCCGTCCTGCCTGCGCCTGGAGATGACCGTCGAGTCCCACGGCGCACCGTTCCCCGCCCAGGCGGGGTGGCATCCGTGGTTCCGCCGCGACCTCGGGACGGGTGGGCCCGCCGAGCTGCGCCTCGCCGCGGCCTGGCAGGAGGAACGTGGGCCGGACCACCTGCCGACCGGCCGACGGATCGCTCCCCGCGAGGGGCCGTGGGACGACTGCTTCGGCATGCCCGACGGGGTCGCGGTCACCGTCGACTGGCCGGGCGCCCTCACCCTGGAGATCACCAGCAGCGCACGGTGGGTGGTGATCTACGACGAGCCCGCCGAGGCCCTCTGCGTGGAGCCGCAGTCGGGGCCGCCCAACGGGCTGAACACCCTGCCCCGTCCGGTCACGCCGCGCTCCCCGCTCACCGTGACCAGCACGTGGCGCTGGAGCCCGCCCGCCGCGCGGGCCGACGGTGTCCCGGGCGACCGTCGGGGACGTGCCGCCGCGGCGCGGTGACCGCAACGGTCGGCCTCCGCCGGGAGCTGCACCGTGGCCGCCCCGGCCCGGACGGGAACCACCTCCGTGCACGACGCCCGTGCCCGTGACCCCCGGTGTGCAACAGGGGCCCCGTGGTCACCGAGGGTCAATACAGGTAGGGCCCGGTATTGAACACGTACTGATCGGGCGGGTGTCCTGGAGACACCGCGAGGGGCGGACGCGGAGACCGATTCCCCACCCGATCTGTGGCAGGTACACCATGGGCAGCACCATCGACCGCACCACGACCCTCACCCCGGCACCGGGCGGCGCCGCGATATACCTGCGCTGCTACCCGTTCGACCGGACGGCGATGGAGTGCCACCGCCGGGCCCTTGAAGGCCTGGCCGTGGCGACGGGACTGCCGGAACCGCTGCTGTACCTGGACAACGGCGTGCGCGCGGCCGACGGCCTCCCGGCCCTGGACCGGCTGCTGCGGACGGTCGCCGGGGGGTGGGTCGGCACCGTCCTGGTCCCCGGGCCCTTCGTCTTCTCGATGGACGACACCGAGGCGCGCGGCGTGGCCGGCCTACTGGAGCGGCACGGCTGCCGGGTGGTCGAGCTCCCGTCGCGCCATCGGCTCGCGCACCCCGCGGGCGGACCGAACCCCCCGCCCGCGCGGGACGGCGGCTCCCGCGAGCCGGCGGGTCTCGTGACCTGTTGACGCCCTCGCGCGAAGGGGCGGGCGGGGACGTCCCGCGCGACCCCACCCGCCCCCTCGGTGTCGACGGCCCGGGGCGAAGCGGTGACGCTGCGGGCCGTCGGGGCCGGGGTCCACAAGCC
>NZ_JBHJUK010000319.1:0-1985 GCF_042266225.1 Kitasatospora sp. NPDC056181 | reverse complement strand
CTATAAAAATTTAACTGTGTGTGCAATTTTAAAAACACCCCCTAATTGGTGGTTTGACTTTGGGTTCTCGCGGGATCTAATTGGTTTTTTATTCCTTAAAAATAACCCTTCGGTAAAAAAAAAAAACGGCTCCATAAAGAGGAACCGTTTTGCTTCAAAAATCACGTTTTGTGTTATACTGGAGAAACGAAATTGTGTTTTCAAAATTGTCATTTTCGACATGATAACTTTTCTCGTAGTGTGGTTTTGCCGAACCCACTACTTTTTTTATGTCTCCGAACTTCATTTCTTCCCGTTCCGGCTTAACAATCCCTTTTGATTTTCGATACATATTCATTCCGGAAGGATACATGTGCAGCCGTCCGCCTTTTAAAAATTTCTTTTCCCGACCTTCTACGATCTTTGTTTGCACCTCACAGCCCTCTGAAGCCACTTTTAAGGCTGTTTCCCTGTCTTGGACATCTTCTAGGTCTATATCAGTCAAATAAGCGCTCAAATAGGCTCCTATGTTGTCTATATCCTTTAATGACTTGATTGTTACAAATCCTAAACCCCATAGACTCCTTAATTCAGCATTTTTAATATAAATCTTATCCAAATCATTAAAGCGCATTAAAACATGACAATGCCAGGCTCCACGTCCTTGTGGCTCTACCACCGATAAATAATCTATCGAACTTTCTTTCTTGTATTTATAACGCAACCTGTCGATAAAATTTTGAAAATCACTATAAAGTTTTTTCGTGTCCGTCATATTTTTCTTGTATGTCAAAGTTATATGTAATTCATTTGGCCGTCCTATAAAATTGTTATTTATCAAATAACGCAGCTTCTTAAAGGTTTGTCTCAAAGAATTATAATTTTCCTGCCGATTTTCCGAATGCTCGAACTCCCGGATCTCCCCAGTAGAGAGGTCTACAAACCTATCCTTGTCCAATTTTTTGATATTATTTTTCCGGTTCATCTTCTCCATATGCTGAACTTCAATGACGTGATTCATAGTGGTCACTTTTACAACATCATTTGGAGCTATGAAAACCGCGTCACCATTGCGTTTATCCATCCATTTCCCCTCAATTTTTCCTGTAATGTTTAATTAAAATCAAGTTAATAATAAAGAACCCCAAATCCGAAGTCAGTTTTTCAACAAAAATTAGCGTCCTTTTCCCAAATAGTCCCTATACAATTCCTTAATAGCAAACTCAATTACAGCATCTTTTGAAACTCTTCCAAATTCATTGTGTTTTGTAAAATGTTCGGCTAATAACTCTAGCTTTTTAAATGTTTCAACAGTAATTCGAGGTCCAATTTGTTTTTTCTCTTCCATCCAAACACACTCCTAACAAGTTGTTAACATAATTCTAACATTGGAAATAATAGAATTCAAGAACAGAAAAAAGAAGCACACTCGGAATGATATTTCGTTTCCTTTTGATTCCGAGCCTCCACCCCTTACAATCCCCAAAGGCAACCGACAAGGGAAAATTCGTCCCTTATCGGCACCTCCGGAAATTGTACAGCAAGGGGTCACTCCCAATAAAAAGACTACGACATATAAAACAGGTTTAGCTTCAGAGAAAAAGAGCATAAGGAAACTCGGTGCCACCCTAAAAAAAAGGGTGTCAAACAGGCTGTGCCTGTTGAGTTTCTATGCTCTTAGAACAGGTGCCGTTTTTGAAGCCAAAGATATAGCATAGATACCCCATAGATATAGCAGGGATATACCAAAATATCTCTAGAGATACGGGTATCTATGCTATATCTCTCTACAAGATTCCTCCACACGCTTGACGGAAATGCTTCAGCATTTTAGCACTCACTCGACAGAGTGTATAAGTGCGCCATTCGGAATTTCAAAGCTTCAAATTTCACAGAGAGTGCCCATTTATACACACCCCCTAAATCGTGGTGTGACAATGGGTTCTCGCCGGCTCGAAATCGGTTTGTCATTCTGACAAATAACCCTTCGGGAAATAAAAAATACG
>NZ_JBHJUK010000318.1:0-2067 GCF_042266225.1 Kitasatospora sp. NPDC056181 | reverse complement strand
TCGTAACAAGGTAGCCGTATCGGAAGGTGCGGCTGGATCACCTCCTTTCTAAGGATATTATACGGAATATAAGACCTTGGGTCTTATAAACAGAACGTTCCCTGTCTTGTTTAGTTTTGAAGGATCATTCCTTCGAAACGTGTTCTTTGAAAACTAGATAACAGTAGACATCACATTCAATTAGTAACACAAGATATCACATAGTGATTCTTTTTAACGGTTAAGTTAGAAAGGGCGCACGGTGGATGCCTTGGCACTAGGAGCCGATGAAGGACGGGACGAACACCGATATGCTTCGGGGAGCTGTAAGCAAGCTTTGATCCGGAGATTTCCGAATGGGGAAACCCACCACTCGTAATGGAGTGGTATCCATATCTGAATTCATAGGATATGAGAAGGCAGACCCGGGGAACTGAAACATCTAAGTACCCGGAGGAAGAGAAAGCAAATGCGATTTCCTGAGTAGCGGCGAGCGAAACGGAATCTAGCCCAAACCAAGAGGCTTGCCTCTTGGGGTTGTAGGACATTCTATACGGAGTTACAAAGGAACGAGGTAGACGAAGCGGTCTGGAAAGGCCCGTCATAGAAGGTAACAACCCCGTAGTCGAAACTTCGTTCTCTCTTGAATGTATCCTGAGTACGGCGGAACACGTGAAATTCCGTCGGAATCCGGGAGGACCATCTCCCAAGGCTAAATACTCCCTAGTGACCGATAGTGAACCAGTACCGTGAGGGAAAGGTGAAAAGCACCCCGGAAGGGGAGTGAAAGAGATCCTGAAACCGTGTGCCTACAAGTAGTCAGAGCCCGTTAACGGGTGATGGCGTGCCTTTTGTAGAATGAACCGGCGAGTTACGATCCCGTGCAAGGTTAAGCTGAAGAGGCGGAGCCGCAGCGAAAGCGAGTCTGAATAGGGCGTTTAGTACGTGGTCGTAGACCCGAAACCAGGTGATCTACCCATGTCCAGGGTGAAGTTCAGGTAACACTGAATGGAGGCCCGAACCCACGCACGTTGAAAAGTGCGGGGATGAGGTGTGGGTAGGGGTGAAATGCCAATCGAACCTGGAGATAGCTGGTTCTCTCCGAAATAGCTTTAGGGCTAGCCTCAAGGTAAGAGTCTCGGAGGTAGAGCACTGATTGGACTAGGGGTCCTCATCGGATTACCGAATTCAGTCAAACTCCGAATGCCAATGACTTATCCTTAGGAGTCAGACTGCGAGTGATAAGATCCGTAGTCAAAAGGGAAACAGCCCAGACCGCCAGCTAAGGTCCCAAAGTGTGTATTAAGTGGAAAAGGATGTGGAGTTGCTTAGACAACTAGGATGTTGGCTTAGAAGCAGCCACCATTTAAAGAGTGCGTAATAGCTCACTAGTCGAGTGACTCTGCGCCGAAAATGTACCGGGGCTAAATACACCACCGAAGCTGCGGATTGATACCAATGGTATCAGTGGTAGGGGAGCGTTCTAAGGGCAGTGAAGTCAGACCGGAAGGACTGGTGGAGCGCTTAGAAGTGAGAATGCCGGTATGAGTAGCGAAAGACGGGTGAGAATCCCGTCCACCGAATGCCTAAGGTTTCCTGAGGAAGGCTCGTCCGCTCAGGGTTAGTCGGGACCTAAGCCGAGGCCGAAAGGCGTAGGCGATGGACAACAGGTTGATATTCCTGTACCACCTCCTCACCATTTGAGCAATGGGGGGACGCAGGAGGATAGAAGAAGCGTGCGATTGGTTGTGCACGTCCAAGCAGTTAGGCTGATAAGTAGGCAAATCCGCTTATCGTGAAGGCTGAGCTGTGATGGGGAAGCTCCTTATGGAGCGAAGTCTTTGATTCCCCGCTGCCAAGAAAAGCTTCTAGCGAGATAAAAGGTGCCTGTACCGCAAACCGACACAGGTAGGCGAGGAGAGAATCCTAAGGTGTGCGAGAGAACTCTGGTTAAGGAACTCGGCAAAATGACCCCGTAACTTCGGGAGAAGGGGTGCTTTCTTAACGGAAAGCCGCAGTGAATAGGCCCAAGCGACTGTTTAGCAAAAACACAGGTCTCTGCGAAGCCGTAAGGCGAAGTATAGGGGG
>NZ_JBHJUK010000317.1:0-2148 GCF_042266225.1 Kitasatospora sp. NPDC056181 | reverse complement strand
GGCCGGCGGGCCAGGAGCCCGCGCCCCGCGCCGTGGTGCCCACCCCCGCCCATCCGGCCGTCCGCCGCCCCTCGTCCGCCGACCGCCCGCCGTCCCACCACCCCGGGCCCGGCCCCGCCCGCTGCGCCCCGTCCCGGCCACCGCCCCCACCCACCGCTGTACCGCGCGCCGACCCGTCCAGGCCCCCGAGCCCCCGGCTCCCGCCGCGCACCACCCGCCGCCCCACCACCCGGCCCCGGCCCCGCCAGCCCGGCAGCCAACCCACCAGCCCGTCGGCCTGGCTGCAGCCCCCTGGCCCCGCACCGGCCGCGCCGAGCCGCCGTCTACCCGCCGCCGGCCCACCGAGCCGCCGTCCAGGCCGTGGCCACCACCCCGGGCCCGGCCGGGACCCCACCAGACCCACCCCTCCTGAAACCGGCCCACCCCCGGTACAGCAACAGCGCCCCCGCCACCCAGAACCTCACAACCCCGCCCCGCCACGCCGCAGCCGGGCCCACACCAACACCCCCCACCAAAGGCCCAACCCCAAACCCTGCCCCCCACCCCTGCCGCTGCGCCGGATCACCGACCCGTACCGCTGCACATCGCCGGCCCGGCCCCACCCCTGCCGTCCTCCAGCTGCAGCGCAGCACCCAGGAGCCCGCCCCGACACCCACCACAGCCGTTACAGAACACCGATCACCGGTACACAACCCCCAGACCCCCGCTCGTACCCCACCCCCCCCGCACGGACCCACACCCCCAGCTCCCCGGAAGCCGCCCGCCCACCCACACAGCGACCCCGCGCACCCCATCCGCAGCCCCACACACGGCACCACTCCCGGCAGTGACTCCACAACAGCCAAGCAAACCAGGCCAGTTCACAGACAACTGGCTCAACTCGCCAATGAAAAAGGTAAGTTGAGACACAAAGGCAACAACCATCCAAAACAGAAGCCAAGTTGACACCACAACACCCGGCAGCACCAATCGGCCACCCCAGAGAAAGACCACCAACCCCAAACGCCAGAGCAATTCAGAACACCGATAAACAAAATAAGAAACACAAAACAGAAATCACCAGACAAAACACACCCAACGAGCAACGCTAAATCACCGGAAAAACAAACCTCTCACACCCTCACCACCCACCCCCCAAAAAACCACCCCAGACCAGCCAAAACAAAACACCGAACAACCACCCACCAGAACCCCACCAGAAACGAAACAACCACCCGCAAAAAACAAACCACCAAACCCCCAAAAAACCAGAAAGCAAGCGACCCCACCGCAATACCAGATCCACCGACACCAACAAGCCCTCAACCCCACCACCCGGAACCCGACCAGACACACCACCCAACCCCACCCCGAACCCACCCCGGACCGCTGCGCCCCGCGTGGACCCGTGGGCGGCCCTCGCCTGCCCAGAGCTGCCTGGGCCGTGCGAGGAGCGAGGCCCCAGCCGCGGCCCGCCCCGGGAGCCGGCGGTGCACCGCGCCGGGCTCCGATCGAGGGCGGCCGGCACCTGAAAAGGGGAGACCCTGAATTCGGCGGGATCTCCTGACGCTGGTATTCTGATACACGATGCACGGCGCACCCGGTGAGTCCACAGAGAAGCCAACCGGGGAACGAGCGCGGTAAGCCTCCCCGAGAGAATGAACAAGGGCGCATGGCACCGGACGGATTCGTTACATAATCCCGGTAGAAGCGGTTCCCATTCCAATGCCAACCGGCTACACTGGTCGAGTGGTACAGACCGGCTAACTCAAGCAAGATGTAACACATAGTTACGAAACATCGGCCTTACAGAACTTGCACCGAATGCATGGCCGTGACATACTGACGGTACAGAATATCAAGGGAAGAGCTCGAGGCAGAGCCCCCCGCCGGACCGTGACTCCCCGGAGAGCACGCCGGCCACGGCCACTAGGCGGGCCAGAGAAGCCAAAGCCCCCATGAAAGACCAGGTCAGACGGGATGTCAGCCTCTCGGGACCGGAGACGCCGACCCGAGAAGATGGGCCGGAGGCCCTATCCACCACAGCCCCTCAGCCAGTACAGAAAGGAGAGCCAAGATATGTACCCCCGACCCCCAGTCAGCCAGAGCCACGGAGTGGCGATACATCTTCCGTCACGCTAGTGACGGCGCGTCATGTGTCCGGAGGAC
>NZ_JBHJUK010000316.1:0-2220 GCF_042266225.1 Kitasatospora sp. NPDC056181 | reverse complement strand
ACGACGGCATCCCGCAGGAGTTCGACGCGATCCGCAAGGGCGACATCGACGCCACCGTCTCCCAGCCCGCCGACCTCTACGCCAAGTACGCGCTCCACTACGCGCAGGCCGCCGCCGAGGGCAAGACCTTCCAGCCCGGGCCCACCGACCACCAGTCGACCATCATCTCCCTGCCCAACGGCCTGGAGGACCAGCTCCCCGCACCCCTGGTCACCAAGGACAACGTCGACGACAAGTCCCTCTGGGGCAACGGCGTCGGCAAGTAGTCCCTGGACGCTCCATGGGCGCAGTCGACGTTTCCCCGCCGGCCGCGCCCGTGGGCCCCTGGCCCCTCAGCTGAAAGGACACCCCGCCATGGCGGACCCCAGCCCCGTCCGGGGCCCCGTCGTCGAGGCCGACGGGATCAGCAAGCGCTTCGGCGCCACCGTCGCCCTCAGCGACGCCCGCATCTCGGTGGCCCCCGGCGAGTCCCACGCCCTGGTCGGCCGCAACGGCGCGGGCAAGTCCACGCTGGTCTCGATCCTGACGGGTCTCCAGCAACCCGACACGGGCACCCTGCGCTTCAACGGCGAACCGGCCCCGGCCCCCGGTGACACCGACGCCTGGCGCTCCCGGGTCGCCTGCGTCTACCAGCGCTCCACGATCATCCCCGCGTTGACCGTCGCCGAGAACCTCTTTCTGGACCGCCAGAGCAGCGGCGCGTTCCGTCCCATCAGCTGGAAGCAGCTGCGCGCCCGCGCCACCGAGCTCCTCGCCGAGTACGGGGTCGACGTCGACCCGACCGCGCGCGCCGAGGACCTCACCGTCGAGCAACGGCAGTTCGTCGAGATCGCCCGCGCCCTCTCCTTCGGTGCCCGCTTCATCATCCTCGACGAGCCCACCGCCAAACTCGACGCCCGCGGCATCGACAAGCTCTTCGACAAGCTGCGCTCGCTCCAGCAGCAGGGCGTCGCGTTCCTCTTCATCTCGCACCACCTGCAAGAGGTCTACGACCTCTGCACCACCGTCACCGTCTACCGCGACGCCCGGCACATCACCACCGCCCCCGTCGCCGAACTCGACCACCACGCGCTGGTGGAGGCGATGACCGGGGAGAGCGGACACGAGTCCGCGCCGAGCTGGTCCGCCGGTGGCAGGACATCCGCCGAGGGTGCCACGCTGCTCGACATCGAGGCCCTGACCCTGCCGGACGCCTACCAGGACGTCTCGCTCACCGCCCGGGCCGGCGAAGTGCTCGGCCTCGCCGGCGCCGCGGCCAGCGGCAACGTCCAACTCGGCGAGACACTGGCCGGACTGCACCGACCCAAGGCCGGCACGATTACCGTCGCCGGTCGCCCGGTGCGCCCGGGCCGGGTGCCGGCCGCGCTGGCCGCCGGGATCGGGTTCGTCCCCGAGGACCGGCACATCCAGGGCCTGGTCCCGCAGCGCAGCGTCGCCGAGAACGCCACCCTGACCGTCACCGACCAGCTCGGCCCGTACGGCACGGTACTGCCCTCGCGCACCCGGGCCTTCGCCCAGCGCATGATCAGCGACCTGGACATCAAGACCCCGGGACCGGCAACCCCCGTCTCCGCCCTGTCCGGCGGCAACCAGCAGAAGGTCGTCATCGCCCGCGCGCTCGCCACCGACCCGCAGGTCCTGGTCGCCATCCGGCCCACCAACGGCGTGGACATCAAGTCGAAGGAATCCCTGCTCGGCACCGTCCGCGAAGTCGCCGACGCCGGCAGGAGCGCCCTGATCGTGTCCGACGAACTCGACGACCTGCGGGTCTGCGACCGCGTCCTGGCCATGTTCCACGGCCGTGTCGTCGCCGAGTTCGCCCACGGCTGGAGCGACGAACAACTGGTCGCAGCCATGGAGGGCATGACCGGACCGACCGACACGAAGGAACACCATGTCTCCGACCACTGAGCTCCGAGCACCGTCGGCCACGGCCGTCTCCGCCCCCGCCGGGCGCCGCTTCGACCTGGCCCGCTACCGCGACCTGTCGCTCGTCCCGGTCCTGCTCGTTCTGGGCGTCATCGGCTTCGTCGTCTCACCCGCCTTCCTCACCTCCGACAACCTCCTCGGCGTCGGCCAGCAGGCCACCGAACTCAGCCTGCTCGTCCTGGCCGAGGCGCTGATTCTCATCGTCGGCCGGATGGACCTCTCCCTCGAGTCCACCATCGGCGTCGCCCCCGTCATCGCCGTCTGGCTGGTCCTGCCCGACCACGGCGCCCG
>NZ_JBHJUK010000315.1:0-2291 GCF_042266225.1 Kitasatospora sp. NPDC056181 | reverse complement strand
TTCGCTCGCTGGGCTCAAACCCCCGAGGTCGCTGTTTCAAAGCCTGCCCCCGCTACTACCACGGCGGTGGCCGGCGCATCCGGGCGCCGGCCACGGCCTTGTTCGTTGGTCGGCTGCCGGAGCGTGAAGCCGCCGTTGCCGGGGCAGGCCGGGCCGGGGTGCCTGCGGGGTTCCTGGGCCGGGCGCCTGATCGGGGTTCCTGGGCCGGGCGCGGGGGTGGGGCCGGGTTACCGGTTACTGGCCGAACTCGTCGAAGGCGGCCCGGAGGTCGCCCGCCAGGGACTGGGCGTCGCGGCCCTCGATCCGGTGGCGGGGGACGAAGTGGACGAGTTCGCCGTCCTTGAAGAGCGCGATGGAGGGCTGGGAGGGCGGGATGTCGGCGAAGTGCGAGCGCATCCGGGCGGTGGCTTCGAGGTCCTGCTCGGCGAAGACGGTGAGCAGCCGGTCGGGGCGCTTGGACCCGTTGTCCAGCGCGATGCGGACGCCGGGGCGGGCCATTCCGGCGGAGCAGCCGTCCACGTAGTTGATGACGACCAGGGTCATGCCCGTCGTGGCCTCTTCCATGGCCCGGTCGACGTCGTCGGCGCTCAGCAGCTCGGTGAAGCCGATCTCGGTCAGCTCTTCCTTCATCAGAGTCCTTTCGTGGATGCTCCCGGTTTCAGCTGGGGGAGGAAGCGAAAGGCCCGCGGAGTGGGGAGAGGGGCTGGTGTTCGCCGTCAAGGTGGACCGTAGTGCTCTGACTTGCAGATTTGATCTTTGACCCGTTGGTAGTTTGTGAGCGTGACGACTACTCACGTGAAGCGGGCGTTCAAGTACCGCTTCTATCCGAGTGATGCGCAGGCGGCTGAGCTGTCGCGCACGTTCGGGTGCGTGCGTAAGGTCTACAACCTGGCGTTGCAGGCGCGCACCGAGGCTTGGGTGATGCGCGGGGAGCGGGTCGGCTACAGCGCCACGTCGGCGATGCTGACGGCATGGAAGAAGACCAGGGAGCTGGCTTACCTCTGCGAGGTCTCCAGTGTTCCGTTGCAGCAGACGCTTCGGCACTTGCAGGGTGCGTTCGGCAACTTCTGGGCGAAGCGGGCGAAGTACCCGACGTTCAAGTCCCGGAAGAAGTCCCGCAAGTCCGCCGAGTACACCACCAGTGGCTTCCGGTTCCGCGATGGCAGGCTGACGCTGGCCAGGATGACCGAGCCGCTGGCCGTCGTGTGGTCCAGGCCGCTTCCCCGGCAGGCGCGGCCGTCCACGGTGACGGTGTCGCAGGACGCGGCCGGGCGCTGGTTCGTCTCCCTGTTGTGCGACGACCGGCCGGCTATTCCCGCGCCGGCCAATGCGGCCGTGGGGATCGACGTGGGTGTCACCAGCCTGGTGACGCTCTCCACCGGGCAGAGGATCGCCAACCCCCGGCACGAACCGCGTGAGCGGGAGCGTCTGGCCAGGGCGCAACGGGATCTTGCCCGCAAGGCCGTGGGCGATGGTGCGAACCGGGCGAAGGCCCGGCTCAAGGTCGGCCGGGTGCATGCCCGGATCGCCGACCGGCGCAGGGACTTCCTGCACAAGCTCACCACCCGACTCGTTCGTGAGAACCAAACGATCGTGATCGAGGACCTGAGCGTTCGGAACATGCTGAGGAATCGGCGGCTTTCCCGCGCGATCTCGGACGCGGGCTGGACCGAGATGCGCAGCATGCTGGAGTACAAGGCCGGGTGGTACGGGCGTGAGGTGATCATCGTTGACCGGTGGTTCCCGTCGTCCAAGCTGTGCTCGGCCTGCGGCACCTTGCAGGGCGGGATGCCGTTGAACGTCCGCGAGTGGACGTGCGGCTGCGGAGCGACCCACGACCGGGACGTGAATGCGGCGAAGAACATCCTGGCCGCCGGGCTGGCGGTTGCAGCCTGTGGAGACGGTGTAAGACCTCAACGGAGCACTCCGGGCGGGCAGTCGTCGGTGAAGCAGGAAGTGGTCCCGACCGCTGCGCCACGCGCAGCGGCTCAGCCGCGAGGCTGAGGGGAATCCCCCTCCTTCAGGAGGGGGAGGATGTCAAGGGCTTGATCAGCAGCGGTGGGTACGGCATCGAACACTCCTTACGCAGAGGTGAAGACCTGCGACTCACAGCAGTGAAGCGGTCGAGGAATCCCTGGGTTCGACCGACTGCCGTCTCGCGGCCCACCCAAGGCCTCGACCCCGCCCCGCTGCGCCGGGTTGTGAGCCGGCTGGAGCGCACTCGGACTGCGGCCCTCGCGTTGCGCGGCACCGAGCAGGTCCCGCCCGCCCGTCCGAGGGTGCGCCGTGGC
>NZ_JBHJUK010000314.1:0-2332 GCF_042266225.1 Kitasatospora sp. NPDC056181 | reverse complement strand
TCCGGGCGGACCGGGACCCGGTCCGCGAGGGCGAGGGCGTCCAGGGCGAGGACCTGCCCGGTGGCACCGTTGGGCAGGCTGGTCCCCTGGCGGACCACCGGGATCAGCCGGTCACCGCCGGGCAGGGCCGCGTACCGGCCGCCCTGGCCCATCCCGGCCAGCGGCGAACCGGAAACCCGCAGCCCACCCGCCGTGGCGAACGCGGCCTGGTCACGCTGCGAGGTGGTCCAGGTGGTGTGCTGGCCCAGCGCCAGCACACCCGTGGCCACCGCCAGCACCAGCAGCAGCACCGGACCGCTGGCCCGGCCGGGACGACGCGCCAGCTGCCAGCCCGCCAGCGCCGGGACCAGACCGCGGCCCCGCGCGGCCAGCCGGCCCCCCAGACGCGCCGCCAACGGCAGCAGCCGCAGCACCAGCAGCGTGCCCGCGCACAGGGCCAGCGTCGGCGCGGCGATCAGCACCGGGTCCAGGCCCAGGCGGCCGCCGGCGTCCGTGGACAGCCCGCCGTGGTACTGGGCCAGCTGGTAGTAGGCGAGGGCGGCGAGGGCGACCACCGCCAGGTCCGCGCCGGAGCGGACCGCGCCGGCGACCATCGCCTGGCGCTGCCCGGCGCGGCGCAGGACCGCGCCGGCCGCGCCGCGCAGCACGCCCGGGACGGTGGTCACAACGACACAGGCCAGGGCGCAGGCCGCCGCGACCGGCCACAGCGTCCAGTGCAGCCCGGTGTCCAGCGGCACCCGGGCGAGCGCGCCCCGGGCGGTGAGCAGGTGCAGCAGGGGCGGGGTGAGCAGGGGGGCGAGCAGGGCCGCCGGCAGGGCCAGCAGCAGTGACTCGGTGGCGGTGAGGGCGCCCAGGCGCAGGCCGGAGGCCCCGCGGGCGGCCAGCAGCGCGTTCTCGCTCTCCTGCCGGGCGGCCATCAGGTGGACCACCAGGAACAGGACGGCGGCAGCCAGGACGGTGAGCTGGAGGGCACCGATCAGCAGGGTGGAGCGGGCGACCAACGCACTGGAGTCCAGTTCGCGCAGGACGTCCCCGACCTCGGTCCTGACCTGGAGGCCCGTGGCCTGGCGCAGTTCCTCGCCCAGACTGTCGGCACGGTCCTGGATCCCGGCGGAGCCGGGGGCACCGATGCCGGCGAAGTCCGCGCCGAGCAGCCAACTGCGCCCGTTCTGCGGAATCCGCGCGGCGGTGAAGACACTGTCGTCGACCAGCATCGGGCCGTAGGTGGTGAACCCGCCGACCTGGATCTCACGCCCGCCCACCGGGTCGAGGCGCCAGTACACGTCCGAAGGCTCGACGGCCCGGTAGACACCGGTGATGCGCACCACGAGCGGCGACCCGTCGAAACGGTCCTCCAGCCGCACCTCCGCCGGCAGCACACCCGCGGCCAGGCCGAGCCGCGCCAGCACGGCCTGCGGCACCGCGACCTCCACCGCCCCCCGCCCCGTCACCCCCGCCGCCGCCGGCCAACCACCCGAGAGGAGAGTGACGCGCTGATGGTCCAGCGCCGCGAGCACCGTCAACTCGGGCCCCTTCGCGGGGGCGCTGGCTGGCTGGGCGCCCGACGCGTTGCCGGACTGGGTACCGGACAACGGCGCCGGGCTCTGCGGGAGCCCGTAGGAGCGACTGCGGGCGACGGTCTCGGTGTGCACCGGCAGGTCTCCGAAGAGCCTCCCGGCGTAATCACCCACCGCCGCATCGTCCTTGGGCCGCTTGTCGAACCCGTGGTCGGCACTGACCAGCACGGTGGTCCTCGCGCGGACCGGCCCTTGGAGCGCCTGGCGCAGCCCGGCCTCCCCCACGGTGCGGTTGAACGCCACCAGCGCCGTGAGCACTGCAGTGGTGATCAGCACCGTGAGCAGGACCGCGGCGGCCAACGGCAGTCGCCCGCGCAGACGGCGCACGACGAAGCCGAGCATCCCGTTCCTCCCCCAGTACATTTCGGTCCCGCGCAGCTCTCCCCCGTCCGGGCACGCCCCTGCCACGGGATGGACGCCTGTCGCGTACCGCTACGGTGACCACCGGCGATTGATCACCGGATAGCGGACGACTCTGTCAGATTCGATCCATGAACGGAAGGGACTTGCGCGAATCATGTAACTAGTGAGCAAATTCTCGGCAATGACGACACCGCGATCGGCCTTTCCCTCCGATGAGAGAGTCCGTCAGCAATCCGATATCGCCATGCACACCTCATCAAGACCACTTCGCCACCCGGCCGAGTCGGCCGGGGAACGCTCGAAGCGCACCCAGGGGGACGCCGTATGACCCAGCAACCGGCCGGCACCGTCACCGCTCCCATGGTGGCCGTCACCGACCTCCACCGCAGCTT
>NZ_JBHJUK010000313.1:0-2391 GCF_042266225.1 Kitasatospora sp. NPDC056181 | reverse complement strand
GCCGAGGACGGTCTCGATGACGGCGTCCGGGTCCCGGCCGGCGCGGGTGTGCCACCGCGCGGAGTCGACGAGCCGGCCGTCCTCGACCACCGCGCCCTTGATGTGGGTGCCCCCGACGTCCAGGGCGATGACGCTCACGGTGCCGCCGCCGTCGTCCGCGTCCCCGTCGCGTGGATCAGGGTCACGGCTGGTCCAGCACGATGGAGCGGGTGAGGTTGCGCGGGTGGTCGGGGTCGAGGCCGCGGGCCGCGGCCAGTCCGACGGCGAGGCGCTGCGCGCGGACCAGCTCGGCCAGCGGGTCGAGATCGGAGACCACGGCGCGGGCGCCGGTGAGCGCGATCTGGTCGAGCAGGCCGGCCGGCGGCGGGCCGAAGAACCAGACGGTGCTCTCGGAGCTGCTGACGCTGATCGGTCCGTGCCGGTACTCCATGGCGGGGTAGGACTCGGTCCAGGAGGAGGAGGCCTCGCGGACCTTGAGCGCCGCCTCGTTGGCGACGCCGTTGGTCCAGCCCGCCCCGAGGAAGGTGAACTGCTTCGAGGCCAGGGCCCGTTCGGGCAGCGGGGTGTCGATGGCCCGCTGTGCCTGCGCGGGCAGGTCGGCCGGGGCGGCGCCGAGGTGGGCCCGCAGCAGGACGAGGGCGGTGGTGGCGAAGCGGGTCTGCACGACGGACCGCTCGTCGGCGAACTCCAGGGCGACCACGTGCTGCGCGGCGTCGACCACGGGCGTGGACACGTCCCCGGTGATCGCCACGGTCGCACCGCTGCGGGTGCGGGCCAGGGCGTCCAGCACCTCGGTGGTGGTCCCGGAGCGGGTGAGGGCGACGACCCGGTCGTACCGGCGGTGGGCCGGGAACTCGGACGCCGCGAACGCGTCGGTCTCACCCAGGCCCGCCTCCTCGCGCAGCGCCGCGTAGGCCTGGGCGATGTACAGCGAGGTGCCGCAGCCGAGGACCGCGACACGCTCACCGGGCTCCGGCAGCCCCTTGGGGGTCAGGTCGAGGGCGCGCTGCCAGCACTCCGGCTGGCTGGCGATCTCCGCGTCGACGTAAGCCATGACGTCCTCCTGCGCAAGGTTGAGCCTTGATGCTCAATTCTGAGTGATTTATAGCCGCTTCTTCCAGACATGTGCAAGCATGAACACCAAGATCGCAGTTTCGAGCAGGCCGCCGAAGGCCGGGGTCGGGAGCGGCCACCGGGGCCCGGAGAACCCGCGGACGGCCCCGCGCCGGCCGGCCGGAAACGGGGGCGGGCGCGGGTCGGTAACAGCGTCGGAATCGGGAGCAGAACCGGGGGCGGAAACGGGGGCGGGCACCGGCCGGGCGCGGATAGGGCCCCGGCTCACCCCGCGCGGTGCACCCGGACACCGCCGTCCGTGAGCTCCCGCTCCCGCACCACCCCGAGCCCGTCGTCCGTCACCACGTCGTGCACCTGCGCCAGCGGGCAGATCTCCGCGAACGTCACCCGCCCGATCTTGCTGCTGTCCGCGAGGACCACGGAACGGGCACTGCTGCGCAGGAAGGCCCGGTCGGTCTGGGCCTCCATCTCGTCGTGCGTGGTGCAGCCCTCCCGGGCCGTCAGGCCGTCCACCCCGATGAAGGCGATGTCCAAGTGGTACTGGGCGAGCATCCGTTCGGCGGCCGGACCGACCAGCTCGTAGCTGGTGGTACGGGCGATCCCGCCGATGACGACCAGCCGGACCTCGGGGCGGACGACGAGGTCCGCCGCGATGTTCACCGCGTTGGTGACGATCGTGGTGTCCCGGCGGCCGGCCAGGACGCGGGCGAGCTCGCCGGTGGTGGTGCCACCGGTCAGGCCGACCACCGCGCCGTCGGGCACCAGCAGGGCCGCCCGCGCGGCGATCCGCCGCTTCTCCTCGGGGTGCTTCTCCCGGCGGTGGCGCAGCGGGAGTTCCAGGTTGACCGCGCCGGTCACCGCGCCGCCGCGGGTCCGGTTGAGCAGCCCCCGCCCGTGGAGCTCCTGGAGGTCGCGGCGGACCGTCGCACCCGAGACGCCCAGGAGCTCGGCGAGGGCGTGCACATTGGCACTACCCTCATGCGTGATACAGGAAAGAATCCGAGCTATTCGATCAGCTTTGAGCATGGCGGGGAGTGTAGCCGCGCGCGCCCAGCACGGGTGGCGCCTCGACTGGCTGCCGTCCTCATACGGATGGGTTGACTGAATCTGATTGGACTGACCAGTATTGAGCGGTTCTGAGCAGATGCCCGCTGGCCAGCCGCCCCACCGATGGCCGGCGGCGGGCCCGTTCCCGGAGGTGACCGCGTGAGAACGCGAATCGAATCAGCGGCCTCGCCGCGGGGTACCGCCCTGTCCGGCGCCCGGCTGGTCCTGCCCGGCGGTGTCGTCGACGGCGACCGCCTCTCGGTCGAGGGC
>NZ_JBHJUK010000312.1:0-2394 GCF_042266225.1 Kitasatospora sp. NPDC056181 | reverse complement strand
TGGTCGGCACGTAGGGTGCGGCCATGACTGTGCCTGACCTGGTTCCTATTCGGCATGAGCCGAACTACCGAACGTCCACCATCGGGCAGTGGGACGGAGGCCAGTTCTTCGCCCACGTCAGCGGTGTCTTCGTAGGCCAGGACGGCGACGGCCGGGTGGTGCGGCGTTGGTACTCCGTGTTGCACGAGTTCAACGCTGGGGGTCAACACCTGGACTCCCGTGTCAACGCAGCGGGAACGGTCGCCGACGGACCGGAGAAGGCTCCGGTGGTGGAAGCCGCGCAGCAGCTCTTGGAGGAGTGGCTGGATTCGCTGCCCGGTCGGCGGTTCGCCGACATCGCAGTCGCCCCGTTCGCCGTGGAGGTCGACGGCACCCTGTTCGGCCTGGTCCATGAGTGTCACGGGGAGTATCCGGAGGGAGAGGAGCGGGACGACTGGGCCGAGTTCTACCCGAACCGGCTCGGGTTCAGCGCGCCGTGGGACGGCTCGTACGACACGTGAGGGGATGTGGGGTGTGTCAGCCGGCAACGCGTGAGAGCGGCCGCGGGCCCTGTCGGGTGCCGGGCGGCCTCGGGTGAGTCGGCGGACCATGCTGCCGATCATCGCCCAGCGGATCATGGTCTCGGAGTGGGCCGGGCTGGTTTCGTAGTCGCGGGCAAGGCGGCGGTGGGCGGTGAGCCACGAGAAGGTGCGCTCTACCGCCCACCGCTTGGGCTGGACCAGGAAGCCGCGCTGGTCGGGGTCCCAGCCCCGCAACCCGCTTCGCGCGCCTCTGCCGGCAGACGATCGACCGGACTCAGGCCGCAGGCTCTCCTCGGTCACATGCCCCGATCCGGGCCGTACCGCGGTGCAGGGCGGTCATAGGTTGACATCGGCAGCAATTCGAGCAGCACCGGACCGGGGTAAAAGGCGGAGCTGTTCGGACCGACCATGTCCTCGCCGACCAGATAGCGGTATAGCCATTCGGAGAAGCTCATCCGGTACTCGAACCAGGATCCGTCGTGCTTCACCGCACAGATCCGCTGTCCTGAGCGGTCGGGCAGCGGCGCCAGGAAGATGAGTTCGCCGCGGTCGGTGCTCGTGATGGGGATCAGGCCGTCCTTCGTCCCGAACCTGACCTCCTCCAGGCCGAGGACGGCCCGGATGTTCTCCTCCGGCTCCAGCCAGCGCTCCCGGTCCCAGTCGAGCGCAGCCCAGGTCCGCGAGGTGTCGCGGATCTCCTTCCCGAGGTTCCAACGTTCGGTGGCCGGATGCGAGAGGAACAGGTGCCCATTGATCTGTATCGGGGCGTAGGCATCGACGACCGCCTTGTAGTCCTCGGGGAAGGCGATGCCAATCTCGGCTTCCAGCCCTGCCCATGCAGACGCGCTGGCGTAACGCTGCTCGCCAGGACCGAGCATGGCGAAGACGCCAGCCAGATAGTCGCGCACCGGCGCTCCTCGTCGGGTTCGGGCATCAGGACGCCGCCGTTATCGCCAGCATGAACGCTGTGGCCTGCCGTGAGGGTAGCCGGGACCGGCGACATCGACTCAGCTGGGGGAAAGCTCGAACCGGCAGGGCCGCACGACCACGACTGAGCGACGACCCATCTACCGAGGCATCGGGGACATCCGACTGCTTTGACAGAGGCGTTGAGAAGTCTGACAGCTCCAGATGTCCGCTGACCTGCTCAGGCAGCCCCGCAAACCCAGATAACCACCGCGGCCAGGCGCCGGGCCTGGCCGCCAGACGGCGGTCGGCGGCGAGCGGGGCACGGCCCGGGGACCGAGCGGCCGCGGGGCACGAGATCCTGGTGGTCTCCCGGCAGCGGCCCAGCAGCGGGCGGGTGCGCTTGGCACGGCAGGCCTGCGGCACGGCACCGCACCGTGGGGCCGGGACCGGGGCGCCAGCCAGGATGGCGGCGGACAACGGCAAGGCCAAGCGCGGCGCCGAGGGCGGGATGGCCGGGCGGGTGCGCTCCGGCGGCGGGCGCGGGGGGCGAAAGGACGGCGGCCCAGGGCGGCGGGCCGCCGGGTTACAGCTGCAGCCGGCGACGCACCGGACGGAGCCGGCGGGTGTGCCTGGGGTCGGCGGCCGGGCAACGGACGGCCAGCGGGGCGCCAGCGGACGAAGGGGCCGACGGCAGGCGGCTCCCGGACGACGGCAGGCGGGGCGGTGCCGGAGTCGAGCCCGGGGTGTCCCCGCTCCCGGAACCGGGGCGGGGTCCGGCGGCGGCTTGCCGTGCATCCCATGACCGCACTCCGGACACGCGAGCGGCACCCGCGGTCGTGCCCGATGGACCTCCGCCCAAGTCCAGCCGCACCCCAGGTCGTTCCGGGCCGCGTCGAGCCGGCCCCGCCGCGTGTGCATCGCGGTGAACGTCAGCGCGCCCCCTCTCCCCACCGTCGGCTTCCCC
>NZ_JBHJUK010000311.1:0-2425 GCF_042266225.1 Kitasatospora sp. NPDC056181 | reverse complement strand
GCACCACCTGCGCCTCGAACAACCGCTCCGCCGTCACCTGCGGAACACCCGCACCCGTGTCGTTCCACTCCACCAGCACCCGACGCCGCTCGGCCTCGTCCAGCACCTCCACCGACGCCAACCGCGCCTGCGGGTCCTCGACCAGCGCGGCCACCAGGTGGCCGAGCGCCGTGTGCAGCAGGTCGCACACCCGGCCCGGGTCCGTCCGGACCGCCTGGACGCTGACGGTGAATCCGCTCCCTCGATCGTCGACGGCCACACTCAGCGGATAGTTGGTGTGGTCCTGCGAGGTCAGCAGCGTCACGCCGTCGAGCCCGCTGCCGGTCTCCTCCAGCGCGGCACGGTCGTACCGATAGTTGAAGATGGCGGTGAACAGCGGACTCGAACCCGGCACGCCGCTCGCCCGCTGGGCGAGCGACAGCGGCGCGTGCTCGTGCACCAGCAGTTCGGCCAGCTGGCTCCGCACTCCCGAGAGCGCCTCGCCCACACCCACCGCACCGGTCCGCACCCGGACCGGCAGGGTGTTGAGGAACAGACCCGGCACCCGGTCGGCCCCGGCACCGGAGTTCATCCGACCGAACAGCACCGTCCCGAACACCACGTCCTCGCGCCCGCTCACCGCCGCCAGCACCCGAGCCCAGGCGAGGTGGAACACCGTGGCCGCACTCACCCCGTGCCGGCGGGCCGCCTCCCGCACCCGGACGGCCAGGTCGGCGTCCACGTCCAGCTGCGCCGTCTCCACACCGGTGCCGTCGCTGTGCACGTCGAGCAGCCCGAACGGGGCGGTGGGTTCGGTGACGTCGCCGAGGAGGTCGGCGAAGTAGCGCTCGTGCTCCTCGTCCGCCACCCCGAGCCGGGCCTGGGCCACGAAGTCGCGGAACGGCAGCGGCGCGGGAAGCGAGTCGCCGCGCCCGGACAGGATCGCCCGCAGCTCCCCGAGCAGGACCTCCATCGTCGTGTGGTCCTGCACCAGGTGGTGGATCCTCAGCAGCGCCAGCCAGCGTCCGGTGCCCGGCTCGGCGGCGCGGTACACCTCGATCAGCGGAGCACGGCCCAGGTCCATCGACCCGCCACCGGCCGCCGACAACTGCTCGACCGCGGCAGGACCCCCGGGGTCCAAGGTCACGTCCTGGACCGGCAGCACCGCCTTCCGCTGCACCACCTGGACGGGCTCGCGCAGCCCCTCCCAGACGATGGCGGTGCGATAGATGTCGTGCCGGTCCACGACCTGCTGAAGGGCGTCGAGGAACGCGTCCAGCCGCTGCCGGGAGTCGAACCCGAGGACGAAGGGCATCGCGTAGACGTCCGCAGCCTCGCCCCGTTCACTCATCAGGTGGTGGAAGAAGATCCCCTCCTGGAGCGGCGCGAGCGGGTAGACGTCGGCGACGTTCGCCGCACCCCCCGGAACACGCGCCACGAGGCGCGCGATCTCGGCGGCGTCCAGCTCAACCATGGACAGCATGTCCGGGGTGACCTCGGTCGCGTCGGCCGGGATCCGGTTCGCCGGCACCCGCACCGGCTCGGCGCCGGAGGCGGCGGCCAGCGCGGCCGGCGTCGCCGACCCGAACAACGCCCGCACCGACACCGACACCCCGCGCGCCCGCAGGTGCTCGACCAGCGACACCGCGAGGAGGGAGTGGCCGCCGAGGGCGAAGAAGTCGTCCTCGACGCCGACGGCCTCCACGCCCAGGACCTCGGCGAACGCCTGGCAGAGGAGCTCCTCCTGGGCGTTCGCCGGCGCCCGGCCCGGCGTTCCGCCGGTGTACTCGGGGGCGGGCAGGGCCTTGCGGTCCAGCTTCCCGTTCACCGTCAGCGGCAGCGCGTCGAGGACGACGACGGCGGACGGGACCATGTGCGACGGCAGACGCGAGGAGACGAACTCGCGGACCTGGTCCTGGAGTTCCGTCGATCCCAGTCCGTTCGTGACGACGTAGGCGACCAGGCGCTTGTCACCCGGGACGTCCTCGCGGGCCACGACCGCGGCGTGGACCACGTCCGGGTGCTCCGCCACGACCGCGGCGATCTCGCCCGGCTCGATCCGGAACCCACGGATCTTCACCTGCTCATCCGCACGCCCCGCAAACACCAACCGCCCCTCGGCCGTCCAGCGGGCCACATCCCCCGTCCGGTACATCCGCTCACCCGAAACCGAGAACGGGCAGGCCACGAAACGCTCCGACGTCAGACCGGCCCGCCCCAGGTAGCCACGCGCCAACTGCCCGCCCGCGACATACACCTCACCCGCCACCCCCACCGGCACCGGCCGCAGACCCCCGTCCAGGACGAACACCCGCAACCCCGGCAACCCACGACCCACCACACTGCCCGAGGTCGTGGGGTCCAGCTCCTGGAAGGTGACGTGCACGGTCGTCTCGGTGATCCCGTACATGTTCACCAACCGCGGGCCCGACCTGCCGTACCGGGC
>NZ_JBHJUK010000310.1:0-2426 GCF_042266225.1 Kitasatospora sp. NPDC056181 | reverse complement strand
GTATTGGATATCCGCGTCCAAGCAGTTAGGCTGGGAAATAGGCAAATCCGTTTCCCATAAGGCTGAGCTGTGATGGCGAGCGAAATATAGTAGCGAAGTTCCTGATTCCACACTGCCAAGAAAAGCCTCTAGCGAGGTGAGAGGTGCCCGTACCGCAAACCGACACAGGTAGGCGAGGAGAGAATCCTAAGGTGATCGAGAGAACTCTCGTTAAGGAACTCGGCAAAATGACCCCGTAACTTCGGGAGAAGGGGTGCTCTGTTAGGGTGCAAGCCCGAGAGAGCCGCAGTGAATAGGCCCAGGCGACTGTTTAGCAAAAACACAGGTCTCTGCGAAGCCGTAAGGCGAAGTATAGGGGCTGACGCCTGCCCGGTGCTGGAAGGTTAAGAGGAGCGCTTAGCGTAAGCGAAGGTGCGAATTGAAGCCCCAGTAAACGGCGGCCGTAACTATAACGGTCCTAAGGTAGCGAAATTCCTTGTCGGGTAAGTTCCGACCCGCACGAAAGGCGCAACGATCTGGGCACTGTCTCAACGAGAGACTCGGTGAAATTATAGTACCTGTGAAGATGCAGGTTACCCGCGACAGGACGGAAAGACCCCGTGGAGCTTTACTGCAGCCTGATATTGAATGTTGGTACAGCTTGTACAGGATAGGTAGGAGCCTTGGAAACCGGAGCGCCAGCTTCGGTGGAGGCATCGGTGGGATACTACCCTGGCTGTATTGACCTTCTAACCCGCCGCCCTTATCGGGCGGGGAGACAGTGTCAGGTGGGCAGTTTGACTGGGGCGGTCGCCTCCTAAAAGGTAACGGAGGCGCCCAAAGGTTCCCTCAGAATGGTTGGAAATCATTCGCAGAGTGTAAAGGCACAAGGGAGCTTGACTGCGAGACCTACAAGTCGAGCAGGGACGAAAGTCGGGCTTAGTGATCCGGTGGTTCCGCATGGAAGGGCCATCGCTCAACGGATAAAAGCTACCCCGGGGATAACAGGCTTATCTCCCCCAAGAGTCCACATCGACGGGGAGGTTTGGCACCTCGATGTCGGCTCATCGCATCCTGGGGCTGTAGTCGGTCCCAAGGGTTGGGCTGTTCGCCCATTAAAGCGGTACGCGAGCTGGGTTCAGAACGTCGTGAGACAGTTCGGTCCCTATCCGTCGTGGGCGTAGGAAATTTGAGAGGAGCTGTCCTTAGTACGAGAGGACCGGGATGGACGCACCGCTGGTGTACCAGTTGTTCTGCCAAGGGCATCGCTGGGTAGCTATGTGTGGACGGGATAAGTGCTGAAAGCATCTAAGCATGAAGCCCCCCTCAAGATGAGATTTCCCATAGCGTAAGCTAGTAAGATCCCTGAAAGATGATCAGGTTGATAGGTTCGAGGTGGAAGCATGGTGACATGTGGAGCTGACGAATACTAATAGATCGAGGACTTAACCATATAATATGTAGCAAATGTTATCTAGTTTTGAAGGAATATGCCTTCATAGTTTGGTGATGATGGCAGAGAGGTCACACCCGTTCCCATACCGAACACGGAAGTTAAGCTCTCTAGCGCCGATGGTAGTTGGGACCTTGTCCCTGTGAGAGTAGGACGTTGCCAGGCAAATGGAGGATTAGCTCAGCTGGGAGAGCATCTGCCTTACAAGCAGAGGGTCGGCGGTTCGAGCCCGTCATCCTCCACCATTATATCATCGCGGGGTGGAGCAGTTCGGTAGCTCGTCGGGCTCATAACCCGAAGGTCGCAGGTTCAAATCCTGCCCCCGCAACCAAATTTTAAAATGGTCCGGTAGTTCAGTTGGTTAGAATGCCTGCCTGTCACGCAGGAGGTCGCGGGTTCGAGTCCCGTCCGGACCGCCATTTGAATACTTAGGCTCGGTAGCTCAGTTGGTAGAGCAACGGACTGAAAATCCGTGTGTCGGCGGTTCGATTCCGTCCCGAGCCACCATTTGCCGGTGTAGCTCAATTGGTAGAGCAACTGACTTGTAATCAGTAGGTTGGGGGTTCAAGTCCTCTGGCCGGCACTGTTTTTCAAAAAAATACGGAGGGGTAGCGAAGTGGCTAAACGCGGCGGACTGTAAATCCGCTCCCTCAGGGTTCGGCAGTTCGAATCTGCCCCCCTCCACCATTTTTGGGCTATAGCCAAGCGGTAAGGCAACGGACTTTGACTCCGTCATGCGTTGGTTCGAATCCAGCTAGCCCAGCCATAAAGCGCCATTAGCTCAGTTGGTAGAGCATCTGACTTTTAATCAGAGGGTCGAAGGTTCGAGTCCTTCATGGCTCACCATTTTACGCGGGTGTGGCGGAATTGGCAGACGCGCTAGACTTAGGATCTAGCGCCTTTGGCGTGGGGGTTCGACTCCCTTCACCCGCACTTTTAATAAAATATCTCATAACATGTCTTGCGGAAGTAGTTCAGTGGTAGAATACAACCT
>NZ_JBHJUK010000309.1:0-2484 GCF_042266225.1 Kitasatospora sp. NPDC056181 | reverse complement strand
GCCTGGAGGAGATCCTCCAGGCCACGGCACCCGCCACGAGCCCGGCACAGACGGCGGCACCCTCCGCCGCCGCTGCTCCGCCGCAGCGCGAGGAGCACGCGCTGCGCACCGAGTTCGAGTTCGAACTGCCACGTGGGTACGTGGACGAGGCGGGCACCGTGCACCGGCACGGCTCGATGCGCCTGGCCACCGCCCGTGACGAGCTGCGGCCCCAGATCGACCTGCGGGTCAAGGAGAACCCGGCGTACCTGAGTGTGGTGCTGCTCAGCCAGGTCATCACCCGGCTCGGCACCGTCACCGACGTGCACGCCGGGGTCGTGGAGCGGATGTACGCGACGGACGTCGCGTTCCTCCAGGACTTCTACCGGCGCGTCAACAGCGAGGGCCACACCCGCGCGGCGGTCACCTGCCCGCACTGCGAAGGCGGCTTCGAGGTCGACCTCTCCGGTGGGCGCCTGGGGGAATCGTGACGTACGCGCTCCCCCGGCTCAGGGAGGAGATCGCGTACATCGCCTACCACTTCCACTGGCAACGCGACGAGATCCTCGACCTGACCCATGACGAACGCCGGCAGTGGGTCACCGAGATCTCTCATATCAACTCCCGTATAAACGAAGGTGGTTGAGTAGATGGCGTGGCGGGACAGGGTGCGCCGGCGCGCCACCACGCCGGGCGCCGCACCCTCGGGCGGCGCGGGTGCGGATGCTGTGGGCGCGGCGGGCGCGGGTGCGGAGGGTGTGGGCGCGAAGGGCGCGGTCCAGGAGGCCCCCGCCGTCCGGGGCCCGAGCGTGCCCGCAGACTGGGACGGCGGGTGGCGTCGCACCGCGCCCTCCCTCCTGACCCTGTCCCGAGCACCGATGAGGGTCAGTGACGGGCTCGCCTTCCGGGACGGGCTGGCCGCCTGGCGCGATCCCTCCTTCGACACCGGCCTCGCCCACGCCCTGCTGCCGACTGCCCCGGCCGGCCTCGTGCGCGGCGTCACCCGTCCCGCCACCGCACACCCCACCCACAGTGGCGGCGGCCCGCTGCTGCTCAGGGCACTGCCCTTGTCCGATGCGAACGCCGCGCCGGAGGTGGAGGCGGCGCCGGCACCCGGCGCGCAGGCCTCACGCGCACCCGGCGCGCAGACGTCACGGCGTCCGCGGCCGGGCGCGTCGGGTGCCGGTGCTTCGAGTGCGCGGCCGGGCACCTCGGGTGCGGGCGCGGGTGCGTCGGGTGCGTCGGGTGCGGGTGCGTCGGTGAAGGGCGCTCCGGTGTCCGTGCAGGCCGCGCCTGCGGTCAGGGCGAGCGCCGGCCGGAGCGGATCCGATCCCTTGCCGTCGATCTCCGGCGCCGACCGCTCGCGGGCCGACGACGTCCGCGAGGACGCAGGACGGTCCCGCGGCGGGCGGGAGGTCCCCTCGGGGGCCGGGGCGGCGGGCGGTGCACCAGGCACCCGTGGCCTCACGCCCGCGCAGTCCGCGGCCGTGCTCAGTGCGGACGGCGCTCATGTCGTTCAGCGAGCCGAAGCAACCTCCTTGTCCCCGGCCGGGGCCGGCCGTACGCCGATGCCCACGCGACTCCCGCTGATCCGCCGGATCGCGGTGGTCGCCGACGCTTCCGGCGACGGCGCCCCGGAGGCCCCGGCCGGCCCGCCCGTACAGCGGACCGCACCCGGAACCAGGTCCCTCCCTGCCGCCACCGGCCGCCGTCCGGGCCGGGAGGTACCCGCCGCCAAGAGTGCCCGTACCGACCGCCCGGGCGAGGGCGCTTCCGAGGAGCACGCCGAAGCGGCGCGCGCCGTGGTGCAGACGCGCCCTGTCGGCCGGTCCCTGACCGTCGCCCGGGTACCCGCCGCACCCAGGCGCCGGGTGCCCGTCGTGCGTCCCGCCGTCCCCCTGGCGCGCATCGGCGGCCCGTCCCCCGACGTGCCTGTGCAGCGTGCGGCCGACCTTGCCCCCCTCGGTGCCCCGCCGGCCGAAGTCCCGGCGCCCGCCGCGCCCTCGGGAGCGGTCACCCCCGCTCCCGCGCCGGCCATGCCCATCGTCCAGCGGCAAGCGGAGACCGTCATCCCCGAGCTGCCCGTCACACCCGCGCGGGGCACAGGCGAAACACCTGTGCAGCGCGCGGGCGATCGCCCGGCCCTGGGCGCTCCGGCAGCCGAACTCCCCGTTCCCGCTGCGCCCTTGGGTTTGCAAGCCCCCGCTCCCCTACCGGCCATGCCCACGGTCCAGCGCCTGCCGGAGACCACTCCCGACGCCCCCGAACAGCGCACAGCGCATCGCCCACCACTCGGCGCAGCCGCAACCGAACTCCCCCTTCCCACCGCACCCCTGGGGACACCGGCGACCGCTCCCCTACCGGCCATGCCCACGGTCCAGCGCCTGCCGGAGACCACTCCCAACACCCCCGAAGAACGCACGGCGGATCGCCCACCACTCGGCGCAGCCGCAACCGAACTCCCCCTTCCCACCGCACCCCTGGGGCCACAGGCCACCACTCCCC
>NZ_JBHJUK010000308.1:0-2540 GCF_042266225.1 Kitasatospora sp. NPDC056181 | reverse complement strand
TCATTATAGGGCGGCGGCCCACGGTTTTCGTTGGGGCCGCGGCCTTTTGTGTTTTGCGAACGTGTACAACCCCGACAAATCGGGACTTCCGCCCATGCGCGGGGGGTCTCCGGATGTCGGACAATGGAGTAGGTGCGCGGCCAGGAGGCCGGCATCGAACCGCGCGAGGGCAGTGGTGTCGCCCAGGCCGCGGTGGAGCTGAGCAGCAGAAGGAGTCACCACAATGTCGAACCAGCCCCAGGACCGTCCCGAGCGTCGATCGGACGACGGCCGAGGCTACGAGCCCCGGTCTCGCGGGGGCTGGTCCAACGACCGTGGTCCCCGCCGCGATGACCGTGACGACCGTCCGCGTCGTGACGACCGTCCGTCCGGTGGCGGTTACAACCGCGACCGTGACGACCGCGGTGGTTTCCGTCGTGACGACCGTCCCTCCGGTGGTGGCTTCCGCCGTGACGACCGTCCGTCGGGTGGTGGTTTCAACCGTGACCGTGACGACCGTCCGCGTCGTGATGACCGCCCCTCCGGCGGTGGTTTCCGCCGTGACGACCGTCCGTCGGGTGGCGGTTTCAACCGCGACCGCGATGACCGCGGTGGTTTCCGTCGTGACGACCGTCCCTCCGGTGGCGGTTTCCGCCGTGACGACCGCCCGTCGGGTGGTGGCTTCAACCGTGACCGTGACGACCGTCCGCGTCGTGACGACCGTCCCTCCGGCGGTGGCTTCCGCCGTGACGACCGCCCCTCGGGTGGCGGTTTCAACCGTGACCGTGACGACCGTCCGCGTCGTGACGACCGTCCCTCCGGCGGTGGCTTCCGCCGCGATGACCGCCCCTCGGGCGGTTTCAACCGTGACCGTGACGACCGTGGTGGTTTCCGTCGCGATGACCGTCCGTCGGGTGGTGGCTTCAACCGTGACCGTGACGACCGTCCGCGTCGTGACGACCGCCCTTCCGGCGGTGGCTTCCGTCGTGACGACCGGCCCAGCGGTTTCAACCGCGACCGCGATGACCGCGGTGGCTTCCGTCGTGACGACCGTCCCTCCGGTGGCGGTTTCCGCCGTGACGACCGCCCGTCGGGTGGTGGCTTCAACCGTGACCGTGACGACCGTGGCGGTTTCCGTCGTGACGACCGTCCGTCCGGTGGTGGCTTCAACCGTGACCGTGACGACCGTGGCGGTTTCCGTCGCGATGACCGTCCGTCGGGTGGTGGCTTCAACCGTGACCGTGACGACCGTCCGCGTCGTGACGACCGCCCCTCCGGCGGTGGCTTCCGTCGTGACGACCGGCCCAGCGGTTTCAACCGCGACCGTGACGACCGCGGTGGTTTCCGCCGTGACGACCGCCCCTCCGGTGGCGGTTTCCGCCGGGACGACCGCCCGTCGGGTGGTGGCTTCAACCGCGACCGTGACGACCGCGGCGGCCGGGACAGCCGTGGCGGCGGGCGTTTCGAGGGCCGTGGTGACGACCGTGGCGGCTTCCGCCGCGACGACCGTCCGCGCCGTGACGACCGCCCCTCGGGCGGCTACAACCGCGACCGCGACGACCGCGGCGGCCGGGACTACGACGACCGCCGGGGCAACTACGAGCCCGTCAAGCGCCTGCCGATCCCGGAGGACGTCACCGGCTTCGAGCTGGACGCGGATGTCCGCCAGGAGCTCAAGAGCCTGCCCAAGACGCTCGCCGACGATGTCGCCCGCAACCTGGTGATGGTCGCCCGGCTGCTGGACAGTGAGCCGGAGGAGGCCTACCAGTACTCGCGCATCGCGCTGCGGCTGGCCTCCCGTGTGGCCGCCGTCCGCGAGGCGGCCGGCTTCGCGTCGTACATGACGCAGCGCTACTCCGAGGCGCTGACCGAGTTCCGCGCCGCCCGCCGGATGACCGGCCGCGCGGACCTGTGGCCGGTGATGGCCGACTGCGAGCGTGGTCTGGGCCGTCCGGAGCGGGCGCTGGCGATGGCCGGTGAGCCCGAGGTGAAGCAGCTGGACAAGGCCGGCCAGGTCGAGATGCGTCTGGTCGCCGCCGGTGCCCGCAGCGACATGGAGCAGTTCGACGCGGCCGTCGTCACCCTGCAGAGCCCGGAGCTGGCCTCCAACTCGGTGCAGCCGTGGACCGCGCGACTGCGCTACGCCTACGCCGAGGCGCTGATCGCGGCCGACCGTGGTGACGAGGCCCGTGAGTGGTTCGCCAAGGCGGCCGAGGCCGACAGCGAGGGTGCGACCAACGCCTCGGAGCGTCTGGCCGAGATCGACGGCCTGGAGTTCGTGGACGCGCTGGACCCGGAGCTGGAGGAGCCCGACGAGCAGGCCGAGGCCCCGGCGAAGCCGCGTGGTGGCGGCGTGCCGGACGAGCGGGAGATCTTCGAGGACGAGGAAGACGTCGAGGAGTTCTACGACGACGACGACCTGGAGATCGACGAGGAGTTCGACGGCGTCGCGCCGGAGCGCTCCAGCGACGCGAAGGCCTGAAGCCGTCAGGCCCTCGGCCACGAGGCTTGACGTCGAGCAGGACTGAGTGAGGCCCTGCCCCACCCGGGAGATCCCGGGC
>NZ_JBHJUK010000307.1:0-2604 GCF_042266225.1 Kitasatospora sp. NPDC056181 | reverse complement strand
CGATCGGTGTTGCGACGGCCCGGCTGACGGCGGAGTCGGTGGCGTCCGGTGTGGTGCCGGTGGGTCGTCCGGTCGGGAACACGCGGTTGTTCGTGCTGGACGGGTTCCTGCGGCCGGTGGCGCCGGGTGTGGTGGGTGAGTTGTATGTCGCGGGTGTGCAGTTGGCGCGTGGCTATGTGGGTCGTCCTGGGTTGACGGCGGAGCGGTTCGTGGCCTGCCCGTTCGGTGGTGCCGAGGGTGGGCGGATGTACCGGACGGGTGACCGGGCGCGTTGGACGGTGGACGGCAGTGTGGTGGTGCTGGGCCGTGCGGACGACCAGGTGAAGGTGCGGGGTTTCCGGATCGAGCCGGGTGAGGTGGAGGCGGTGCTGGCCGCCCATCCGGGCGTGGCGCAGGCCGCGGTCGTCGCCCGCGAGGACACCCCCGGAGACCGCCGGCTGGTCGGCTACGTTGTCCCCGCCGACGAAGCGGCCGACGAACTGCCGATTGCTGTACGCGAGTTCGCAGCCTCCAGGCTTCCGGAGCACATGGTGCCCTCGGGGGTGGTGGTGCTGGACGCGCTGCCGCTGACGGGCAACGGCAAGCTGGACCGCAGGGCGCTGCCCGCCCCGGACTTCGCCGCCGCGGCGGGTGCCGGCCGCGGTCCGGCGTCGGTGCAGGAGGAGATCCTGTGTGCCGCGTTCGCGCAGGTCCTGGGCCTGGAACACGTGGGTGTCGACGACGACTTCTTCGCTCTGGGCGGGCATTCGCTGCTGGCGGTCTCGTTGGTGGAGCTCCTGCGGGCGCGCGGGATGGCGGTCTCGGTACGGGCCCTCTTCGAGACGCCGACTCCGGCCGGCCTCGCCACCATGACGGCTCCGGTGCAGGCCGAGGTTCCGGCGAACCGCATTCCGTCCGGCGCGACCCGGATCACCCCGGACATGCTTCCGCTGGTCGAGCTGACGGCGGCGGAGGTGGAGCGCCTGGTGGCCCAGGTCCCGGGCGGCGCGGCGAACATCGCGGACGTCTACCCGCTCGCCCCGCTCCAGGAAGGGATCTTCTTCCACCACCTGCTCGCGACCGACACCGGAGACCAGGGCGTAGGCGGTCACCACGACGTGTACGTGCTGCCGATCGTGCTCGGGTTCGACAACCGTCGGCGGCTCGACGAGTTCCTGGCCGCGCTCCAGCAGGTGGTGGACCGGCACGACATCTACCGCACGGCCGTCGTCTGGGAGGGACTCCCCGAGCCCGTCCAGGTGGTGGCACGGCACGCGACGCTTCCGGTCGAGGAACTGGAACTCGATCCGCAGGGAGCGGACCCGGTGCAGCAGCTGCCGGCGCTCGCCGGAAGCTGGATGGACCTCACCGATGCCCCGCTGATCCGCGCGCACATCGCCGCCGAGCCGGGCAGCGGACGCTGGCTGGCGCTCCTGCGCATCCACCAGCTGGTCCGGGACCACACCACACAGGAGGCACTGCTCAGGGAGCTGGGCGCGTTCCTGTCCGGGCGCGGCGACTCGCTGCCCGCGCCACTGCCGTTCCGCGACTTCGTGGCCCAGGCCCGCTTCGGGGTGCCGCGCGAGGAGCACGAGCGCTACTTCGCCGACCTCCTCGGCGACGTCACCGAACCCACCGCCCCGTACGGGCTGCTCGACGTGCACGGCGACGGTGTGCGTGCCCGTCGTGCCCAGCTCGGCGTCGACGCGGGGCTGGCCGACCGGGTGCGGGATGCGGCGCGTCGGCACGGGGTCAGTGCGGCGACGGTGTTCCACCTGGCGTGGGCGCGGGTGCTGGCGGCGGTCAGCGGGCGCGAGGACGTGGTGTTCGGCACGGTGCTGTTCGGGCGGATGAACGCCGGAACCGGGGCCGACCGCGTGCAGGGGCCGTTCATCAACACGCTGCCCATGCGGGTGCGCGTGGACGGGACCGGGGTGGGCGAGTCGCTCGCCGGACTGCGGCACCAGCTCGCCGAGCTGTTGGTCCACGAGCACGCGCCGCTGGCACTGGCACAGCGGGTCAGCGCGGTGCCCGGCACGAGCCCGCTGTTCACCTCGATCTTCAACTACCGGCACAACCAGGCCGCCGCTCAGGCCGCCGCCCGCACGGCCGCCGACGGGGCCGGCACCGGGCCGGGCACTGGCGCCGGCTCTTCCGGGGGCACGGACACCGGGATCGAGGGCGTCAGCGCCCTGCTCACTCGCGAGCGCACCAACTACCCGCTCGTGGTCGCCGTGGACGATCTGGGCACCGGGTTCAGGCTGACCGTGGACGCGGTCGCCCCGGCCGATGCCGACGCGGTCTGCGCGCTGCTGCACACGGCCGCACAGAACCTGGTCTCCGCCCTGGAGGACGGCCCGCTGCTGCCGCTTCGCGCCGTCGACGTGCTCGACGCGGCCGAGCTGGACCGGATGCTGACCTCGTGGAGCGGTACTCCGGCGGAGGTTTCCGGGGCCACGGTCCACGGGTTGTTCGAGGCGCAGGTGGTGCGGACGCCGGAGGCGGTGGCGGTGGTCTGCGGCGGGGTCGGGGTGTCGTACGGGGAGCTGGAGGTGCGGGCGAACCGGTTGGCGCACCACCTGGTGGGTCTGGGGGTGGGTCCGGAGTCGGTGGTGGGCGTCTGCC
>NZ_JBHJUK010000306.1:0-2619 GCF_042266225.1 Kitasatospora sp. NPDC056181 | reverse complement strand
AGTTCGGGGTCGTCGGTCAGGTTGCCGACGACGGTGATCGGGGTCTCTCCCACGGACACGGGTGCCTCCAGAAGGCGTCGGGGTGGTCCGGGAGCGGGGTCTGCCCGGTCCCCCGCACCACCCGGGCCCCGCCGCCGGCTGCGGCGGTGGTCCGGGCGGAACGGCCGGTCGGACAGGCCGGTCAGCGGTTGCGGTTGGTGACGTTGACGCTCACGTTCACGGCACCCTGCCCGCCGCGGCCGCCGCCGTTGGTGGTCTTGAGAAGCCAGATCACGGCCAGGCCCGCGGTGACGAAGCCGAGTGCGGTGGTGGCGGCGGCGAGCGCCTGGGCGAGGAAGCCGATCCCGATTCCGGCACCGCCGATGCCGACGCCGCCGGCGACCAGGCGGGCGGGCCATGGGTCCCGGGCCGGCATGGTCGGCACCTGCGGGAGCGGGGCGGGGTAGTGGAGTGCCGGGGCGGCGTGCTGGGCGGGCACGGGCAGAGCCGCGGCGGGGTGGTAGAGCGCGGGCGGGGCGGTGAGCGGGGTCGGGTGGGCGTAGTAGGGGGTGCCGTCCTGGGTGTAGAGCACCGGGGCGGCGAACGGCTGCGGGGCGTGCGGGGTGTGGTGCACGGTGCTCTCCTGTCGGCGGGGTGGTGGTCGGGGCGCGGTGGGGTCAGTGGCCGGAGACGAGCCGGACGAGCGAGGCGAGGAAGTCGTTGACGGGTCCGGCGACGCCGGTGGAGGCGGCGGTGAAGCCGGACAGCCAGAGCACGAGCGCGGTGGGCACGGTCACGCGCCGGCCCCGGATGAGGACGACGGAGATGATCGCGAACAGGATGGTGGTGCTGAGCGCAACGATCACGGCGGGGCTCTTTCCGGTCAGCGGGAAGGGGGGTGCGGGGCATGACCGGACACGGTCCGGGCAGGGTGGTGTGCCTGTCATGCGGCCTGTCATCGGGCCTGTCTGTCACCTGTCGCCTGTCACCTGTCTGTCACCTGTAATCCGCAGGTCAGACAGGGGGATGACAGTGCGGTGCGGGCCGGACCGCCCCCTTTCCGGAGCGGACTGACAGGTGACAGACAGGGGCCCGCGTCAGGTGCCGGGGGCGTGCTGGCGGTGGACGTAGCGGGTCTTGCTGCCCTCGCCGACGCGGACCGCCTCGCCGCTCTCGACCCACGCCTTGAGCCAGTTCTGAAGGACCGGCCGGCGGGTGCCGAAGGTGTCCTTCAGGGCCCGCTCCATGGCGGACGCGCCGGTGCCCTCGGGGCCGGCGTCGAGCAGCAGTTGGAGCGCGGCGTCCTTCGCGTCGGGCGTCTCGGGCGTGGCGGTCTCGCGGCCGGTGGTCCAGGTGGAGGGGTTCGACCAGTCGACGCCGGGCGGGGTGGGGTCGGGCTTGACGGCGTCGGGCAGGAGCCAGATGGATTCGAGGTCGTCGGGGTCGACGGCCGGGGTGGTGGCGGGCTGGTCCCAGTGCGCGGTGGCCTTCCACCCGCCGGCCGGGGCCGCGCTCCGCCCCGCCCCGCCCGCCGAACCGGCGGCGGGTGACGGTGTAGCCGCGGCCGCGACGGGGGTGGTGTCGGCGCTGGCCCAGAGGTGGCCGCAGCGTTCGATCAGCCAGCGGTCGGTGTAGTCGGCGCCGGCGGCCTCCAGTGAGGGCGCGTCCAGGCTCGGGCGGCGGTGGGCGGTGAGCGCGCTGATCTCCTCGATCTGGTCGGGGGTGATGCGCCACTGGCGTCCCTTGGCGGGCTGCTTGCCCTCGGTGCCGGCCAGCACCGATCCCGGCCCCGAGAAGCTGTCCTCGGCGCGTAGGGCGCGCCAGCCGAAGAGGTGCCCGAGTTCGGAGTCCTCCAGGGCGCCGGTGGCGAGGCGGTTGGAGGCCATCTTGCGGACGAGCGGGTCGGGCATGACGTCCTGGGTGACGCGCAGGACGGAGATGACGGCGCGGATTGCCATGGCGCGGGCGATGCGGACGACCTCGGAGACGCCGGCGAGGACGGCGCGGGCCTCGCGGGTGGCGGCGGCCTCGGCGCCCTCGTCCATGACGATGACGATCTCCGGCACCGCCGGGGAGACGGGCAGCTTGTCGTCGTTGGCGTCGCGCATGGCGTCCTGGTAGGCGGCCTTGCGGCGCTTGGCGATGCGGACGGCGGCGGCGAGCATGCGCTTGGCCTCCTCCGGGGTGGAGGCCACCCAGTCCACGCCTGGCACCGGGATGGTGGCGTCGGCCCAGCGGGAGCCGGGACGGCCCAACTGGGCGTCGCGCCAGGCGTTGAGCCAGGGCAGGCCGATGCTCCCGCCGTTGAGGTCGATCACCCACACGAGCACGTCGTTCGTCTGGTCGAGGCGGGCGATCAGTGTGTGGAGCCAGTTCGTTTTGCCGGTCCCGGTGGGGCCGGTGACGATGGTGGACGCCTGCCGCAGGTCCATCTCCGCCCGCGCCCCGTCGGAGAGTAGAGCGAGGGGGATCGGGTTGTTGACGGTGGTGGTCTCGGCCATCTCGGCCATGGGGAAGGGGAGTTCCTCGCCGGTGAGGTTGCGGATGGTGACCTGGATGAGCACGCGGCGCCGGGAGATGCCGGGCATGGTCTGGAGGCCGCAGCCGTCGGGGAGGTCGAGGTCGGAGCCGAGGGCCTCG
>NZ_JBHJUK010000305.1:0-2628 GCF_042266225.1 Kitasatospora sp. NPDC056181 | reverse complement strand
AGCCGGCCTCGCCGGTCGTCGCCTCGTCCGGATGGCTGTCGGCGGCCGGGGCCCGGGGCGGGGCGGTGGTGATGGTGGTGCCGCCGGGCACGTGGCCGCCCGGGCTGATGAACCTGGCACCGCAGGAACGGATCGACGTCTTCACCCGGCGCCTGGAGGAAGCCCGGGAAGCCGGCCTGGTGCTGCACGGCATCGCCGCATTCGACACCGGCCCGGCCGACCGCTGATCGAACTCGCCGACGGCCGCCCTTGCGCCCGCGGGACAGACACCACGGCCAGTCACCTCCGCAGCGGCAGATCGCCGCGGCGGTCTCCCGGACAGGCAGCGGAGCTGCGCTGGCCGACTACCGTCGGCGGTGATCGTTGGGTGCGAGGCGTGGGCCGAAGCGCGGTGCGCGGGCACCGGCGAGGAGGGCGAGTTTGCAGACCCGGTGGCGCTGGCCGGCGTAGGGGGCGAGGAGCTCCAACATCTCGTCATCGGTGTTGCGCGCCCGCCCGGTGAAGAAGTGGCCGATGTGGTTGGCGAGATGGAAGTCCCCGACGAGATGCGGACACCGTAGAGCCGTTCGGGCGGCCGGGGTTGGGGCCGTGAGCGTCGGGCTGTTCGACCTGCCCTCGCACGCGCGCGGCGAAATTCGGTTCGCCGCAAATGAATTGGTTTTCCTGCGCACCGGCGACGAGGCCTGGCAGACTGCGTGGCCGTGCCATCAGATGTGAGCGAGCTGCGCGGCTGGTTTATGGGGCTGGAGGATGACCAGCTCAGCCGCCTCCTGCAGATCCCGACGGAGCTCCCTGCCGCGGCGGGTATCCGCACGCAGGGCAGGACTCGGGGAAACGGCTGGAGACGACGCGAGCTGCGCGCTGCGCGGGCTTTCCTCGCGACCGCGCCCCTCGCCAGGCTGCGGCGGATCGCCTACCAGGCCGGCGGGTACGCGGCCCATCTGCTGGCTGAGGGCTACGACTACCCGGAACGGGAGACGGTCGCTCCCAGCCCGGAACAGCTGAGGCAGATGCTGTCAGCCCTCGAACCGACTCTGGCCCGTGCCTACCTTCACGCCCTGGCTGAACTCGAGCCGTCGGTCCTGGGACAGGGCGGAGAACAGCTGCCTGATCTCGTCGCATGCGCTGACACACCAGGCGAACCGGTTGAATGCCGCTGCGGCAACACGGCGAGGGAACCGTCCGGTCCCTCCACCCCGTCCGATCCTTCCGCCCCGACCTTCGAGCCAGAGAGCGACGATCAGGTGAACAACCAACCCGCCACCGCTGCGGAACTGTCGCTCTCCGTCGACATGTTGCGTGAGACCGCGAGCGAGCTGGCGGTCCGGCTTCGCGCCTCCGCGGACCTCACCGAGGCCGGACGGCCCGTCGAGTCGGCTCTGGAGGACGCTTTGTCCGCCTATACCGGTGCCCGGGCCGCGCTGCGCGACGTGCTGGAGGCGGCAGGGACCCGATGGACCGTGGACGGGGACTTCACAGACCTCGACCGGATCGTGGCTGAGCTCGCCGCAGCGGAGGAGGACGCCCGTACCCGCGAGGCCCGCATCGCCGAGCTCCGGACCAGGCACGGGATGTACGCCGATCTCCTCGGCCAGGAGGAGGACGAGATCGCCCGCGCCCATTTGACCCAGCTACGCGACCGGATCGCCGAACAGCTCGGGGAACTCGTGGGGGAGTGGCCCGCGGATGCCGATCCGGCTCTGCCGCACCAGCGATCCGTGGCCGAGGACGACGCGACCGGCCGGTACCCGCAGGACGGTGCCGTGACGGTCGAGGACCTGGCTGAGGTTTCGGACACCGACACGTCGTCGGCGTCGGTCCCGCAGATCGGCGCGGTCGTGGAGGGACCGGATCTCCAGAGTCAGGAGCAGGAGACCGACGCGGACCCCGACGTCACCACCGACGACGCCCTCGGAACCTCCAGCGCGCCGGAGCCCACCACCGCAGAGTCCGAGCCGGAGCCGGCCCAGGAGTTCGCTGCCACGCCCGAGCCGGAGCCCGAGAACACGCCGGAGCCGGAGCCGGAGCCGGAGCCCGAGCACACGCCGGAGCCGGAGCCCGCGCCGAGGCCGGCCGAAGCACCCGCAGTGAGCGCGGAACGTGCCGAGGGCGAATCCCCGGACCCGGAACCGGGCGAGCGCGTCGCGTACCAGCCCTGGTCCCAGCCCATGCAGGGCCGGCTCCCGGTCGAGACCCTCATCCGCCAGGGCCGCCTCGCGGAGGCCTACTGGTTCACCCGGGGTTCGGACGAGTCCACGCTGCGTTCCGACACCTTGGCCTTCGCTGAAGCGGCGTTCGCCTGCGACGACGAGTCCGCCGCCACCGCGGTGCTAATTGCCTTCGGCCGCAGCGCCGCGGAGTTCCGGGACGACCGGATCGCTCAGGTAGCCGTCACCGTGGCGGCGCTGCGGGCGGGCCTGGTGGCGGGGTGGCCCAACGACATGCTCAGCCAGGGAGACCCGGGCGCGGGTCTGCCCGAGCCCTGGGCCCGCCTCGTCGACGCCGCCACGCAGACCGTCCGGCACTGCCGCCGCCTCGACCCCAGCGGGGGATGGCTGGTCGACTCCACCCTCCCCGGCGTGACCCGGGAGCAGCTCGGCGAGGAAGCCGAGGGCCTCCTCGCCGAGC
>NZ_JBHJUK010000304.1:0-2679 GCF_042266225.1 Kitasatospora sp. NPDC056181 | reverse complement strand
ACCGCCGACTCCGTCCTCGAACGCATGCGCCGTTTCGACGGCAAGCGCACCAGCTGAGCGGGCGGGCACAGGACCATGCTGCTCAAGACGTCACTACGGAGCTTCTACGCCCACAAGGGCCGGATGCTCCTGTCGATGATCGCGATCGTGCTGTCGGTGGGCTTCGTCTCCGGCACCCTGGTGTTCTCCAACACCGCCACCAGCACCTTCGACAGGCTCTTCGCCTCCACCGCCCCCGACGTCCTGGTCACCCAGACCCCGGTCAAGAAGAACGCCGGACCGCGCCAGGACGGCGCCGCGACCCTGACCGTCCCGGCCTCGACCGTCACGCAGGTCGCGGCGCAGCCCGGGGTGAAGACCGCGCTCGGGCAGATCGAGGTCGGCAACGCGACCCTCGTCAACCCCAGGACCAACCGGGCGGCCGGCCCGGCCGGCGGCGCCCCGGCCAGGGTCGGCGCCTGGGTGCCCGGCCCGCGCACCCCCCTGAAGATCACCTCGGGCGGCGCCCCGGCCGGCGGCCGGCAGATGATGATCGACGCCGACACCGCCGCCAGGAGCAAACTCGGCGTCGGCGACCCGATCCGGGTGATCAACTCCTTCGGCACCTTCGACTACACCATCAGCGGCATCGCCACCTTCGACGGCACCAACCCCGGTGCGGCGCTGGCCTTCCTGGACGTCCCCACCGCGCAGCACGACCTGCTCGGCGCCCCCGACCTCTTCACCTCGGTCGCCGCGTTCGGCAACGGGGGCGTCCCCGACTCCCAGCTCAAGCGCACCATCGCCACGACCCTCGGCAGCGGCTTCGACGTCCAGACCGCCGCCGAGCAGAAGGCCGCGAACAGCAAGGACGTCGGCAGCTTCCTCAACTTCATGAAGTTCGCGGTGCTCGGCTTCGCCGGCATCTCGCTGCTGGTCGGCGGCTTCCTCATCGTCAACACCTTCTCCATGCTGATCGCCCAGCGCACCCGTGAGATCGGCCTGCTGCGCGCCCTCGGCGGCAGCCGCCGCCAGGTCAACCGCTCGGTGCTGGTCGAGGCGCTGCTCCTGGGGCTGACCGGCTCCACCCTGGGCCTGCTGGCCGGACTGGGCATCGCCCAGCTGCTGATCGGGCTGATGGGCTCGGCCGGCATGAAGATCTCCTCCTCCCTGGAGATCGACGCCACCGTCCCCGTCGCCTCCTACACGGTGGGCCTGGTGGTCACCGTGCTGGCCGCCTGGCTGCCGGCCCGCCGGGCCGGGAGGATCTCGCCGATGGCCGCGCTGCGCGACCACGGCACCCCGGCCGACGGCGCCGCCACCAGGATCCGCACCGTCCTCGGGCTGGCGCTGGGCATCGGCGGCGCCCTCCTGCTGGCCCTGGCCGCGGCGAACGGCGAGAGCGCCGCCGGCGGCGCCGGGCTGGGCCTGGGCGTGCTGCTGACCCTCGTCGGCTTCGTGGTCCTCGGCCCGCTGCTCGCCACCGGCGTGATCAGGGTGCTCGGCGCGCTGCTGCCCAGGCTCTTCGGGCCCTCCGGCAAGCTCGCCCAGCGCAACGCCATGCGCAACCCGCGCCGCACGGGCGCCACCGCGGCCGCCCTGATGATCGGCCTCGCGCTGGTCACCGGCTTCTCCGTGATCACCTCGTCGATGGTCAGCTCGACGAACGCGCAGATCGAGAGGTCGGTCGGCGCCGACTACCTCGTCCAGGCCAACCAGACCGGCGTCACCGCCGCCATGGTGGCCGCCGCCAAGGGCACCCCGGGCATCGACCACATCACCGAGGTGGTGAACGTGCTCACCACCCTCCGGACGCCGGACGGCCAGAGCCAGGAGATCTCGGTGACGGCGGTCTCCCCCACCATCACCCAGGACTACCACTTCCCGGTCCGGGCCGGCAGCGCCGAGGCCGTCACCGCGGGCGACGCCGTCTCGGTGGACCAGGACTTCGCCCAGGCCCACCACCTGTCCGTCGGCGACCGGGTGACGATCGACTACGGGAAGGGGCACACCCAGTCCGTGCCCGTCGGGCTGATCACCACCAAGGGCAACACCCTCTTCGACAAGCAGTTCTACATCGCCGTCGCGACCGTCGGGCAGGCCCTTCCGGCCGACCAGCGGCCCGCCGCCGGCGCCCTGCTCGGCAAGGCCGCCGCCGGCGCGGACAAGGACCGGACCTACCAGGCCCTCCAGGACGCGCTCAGCGCCTACCCCCAGCTGGACGTCAAGGACCAGAGCGCCTTCAAGGAGCTCTACCAGCAGCGCGTCGCCGGCCTGCTCAACCTGGTGTACGGCCTGCTCGGGCTCGCCATCATCGTCGCCGTCCTGGGCGTGATCAACACGCTGGCCCTGTCGGTCGTCGAACGGACCCGCGAGATCGGCCTGCTGCGGGCGATCGGCCTCTCCCGCCGCCAGCTGCGCCGGATGATCCGGCTGGAGTCCGTGGTCATCGCGGTGTTCGGCGCGCTGCTCGGCACCGGCCTCGGCCTGGCCTGGGGCGTCACCGCCCAGCAGGTGCTGAAGTCGGGAGGGCTGCAGGTGCTGACCGTGCCGGTGACCACGATCGTGGTGGTCCTGCTGCTCTCCGCCGTGGTCGGCCTGCTGGCCGCCCTGCTGCCGGCCTTCCGGGCCGGCCGGATGAACGTCCTGGACGCCATCGCCACGGACTGACCCGGCCCCGGCGGCCGCACGGCTCCGGGC
>NZ_JBHJUK010000303.1:0-2681 GCF_042266225.1 Kitasatospora sp. NPDC056181 | reverse complement strand
GTCTCGATGATCTCCAGCGCGCGGGTCTTGCCGCTGCCGGGCTCCGGGGAGAGGAACGCGAGCCGGGGGGTGGCCTCGAAGGCGTCCATGAGGTGCGTGTGCGCTCCCCACAGGACCACGGCGACGTAGGCGGCTTCGCTGGGGAAGACGTTGAAGCGCCGGTGATGGGCTTCGACGGCGTCGAGCAGGGCCGCGCCGTCCTCGGCGTTGGTGGTGACGGGCGGGGTGGTATCGGTCATGCTGGCCTCTCCGGTCTTTGGGGCTGGATGGGAGCGGCCACCGGTTCTTTGGCGAGAGGGGTGGCCGCTTCGGCGTGCTCGGGCGGGGTCAGGTCAGGTGGGCGCCGGCGGCGGCGAGGCCGCGGGTGACGGCGCGGGTGGCGTAGTCGTGGGGGACGCCGACGGCTTCGGCGGCGTCGATGAGGTCCTGGGCGAGGGCGTCGAGGCCGCAGGGGCCGGGGCAACGGGTGTGTTGGGCGGCGAGGAAGCGGGCGGCGCCGTACGCCTGGCTCCCGGCGCCGCTCGTGCGGCGGGCGAGGATGAGGGCGACGCCCCGGTCGAGGCCGGTGCGGACGTAGCGCTCGGTGTGGCGGCAGCCGTGGTCCGTGGTCCGGGACCACCCGCCGCCGGGGGTGGAAGACACCACCGCCGCGCCGTGCGGGCCGGGGGTGGTCTCTTCCTTGGCCGCGAGGGCGCGGACGGCGTCGGGCAGGTCGGCCATGGTGCCGGTGCCGGGGCCGAGCCATCGGGCGTAGTGCATGGCGGACTTGATGTCGACATTGGGTCGCACCGCGTTGGAGGAGCGCATGACGCCCCGGTAGATCCAGTGCTCGCCGCGCGTCGAGGGCACGGTCAGCGTCGGGGGCAACGCGGTACGGGCCCACGTGATGGCGTCCGTGCTGTCGAGGTCGACGACGGTGACCCCCGCCCCGCCCGGGTGGTAGCCCACCGCGGCGGCCTTCCGCCAGGCTCGGGCCCACGCCTGGCTGGTCAGGACAGTGGGGTCGGTGGTGGCGGCGGCCCAGGCGTGGCACGGCAGCGGGCACGCGCAGGGGCCGGGGGTGAGCATGTTGGGCCGGCCCCCGCACGCGATGTCCTGGCAGGCCGGGCAGTTGCGCAGGGGTCGCTTGTTGGCGCTCAGCGGCACCACGGGCAGGCCCAGGACGGCAAGGCCGAGGGCGAGCTCCAGCAGGGACGGGACCGTCACGCGGCCCTCCCCCGGTGGTGCCGGCAGGTGGAGGCGGACGCGGTGAACAGGCTGTCGGGCATGGATTCCTCACGAGGGGAGACGGCTGCGGGATGGGCCTCCGTGGCGGGCGCTGGCGCGGCAGGGCCCGCCACGGGGGCGTGGGCGTGCTGCTCGGCGCAGACCTTGTGCGCCGGTCTGCGCTGCTCGTCCCGCAGCGGGGTTGGTCGACCGCACCAGCGGCAGGGCAGGGTGCGGGTGTGGTCGTAGTGCCTGGCGTCGCGCCAGTCGAGGTGGACGGCCACAGCGCCGGTCCTATGCGGCAAGGGCGGCGGGCCCGGCGCCGAGCCGGGCGGCGGCCTGGTGGCCGATGAGTCGGGTGTAGGCGGGTGGGATGGCTTCGGCGATCTCGCGGCGGACGTCGGTCCAGTGGATGCCCATGGCGTCCTGCCACTGGGTGACGCTGCCCTTGCCGCCGCCGTTGCCGTAGACCTGGAAGTAGCGGCCCTGCTGCTCGGTGACGTGCCGTCCGTGGCGGTAGCCGATGGTCAGGCCACGGTGCGGGACGTGGGCGGGCTGGTCGAGCAGCAGACCGCCACCGGCCTCGAAGTTGCGGTGCCTGAGCACCCGTAGGCCGAACATCTCCCCACACAGCATGAGATCGGTCCGCATGCGCTTGGAGGCGCGGCCGGGGGGCTGCTCGATCACGTACGGCCGCCTGGTGGACTCCAGCGCGGCCCGGGTCGGCTCCAACAGGTCCGGGTAGCGGTCGCGTTTGGCGGCGTTGGTGCCGGCGGTGAGGGTGCAGTCGAACTGACAGGGAGGCCCGGCGCTGATCAGGTCGAACCGGTGGCCGTGTGCCGCGATGGCCTCGACCGCGTCACCGCGCAGGAACGGGAAGGGGTAGCGGGGCTGGTCGAGGACGTCGACGCCGACGACGTCGAACCCGGCCAGGTGGAAGCCCATGCCGGTGCCGCCGATGTTGCAGTAGGCGTCCAGCACGGTCATGCCGTTCCACGGCCGGCGCGGCAGCACGGCGGTGGTCGGCCGAGCACCGAGCGCGGAGAAGTTGAGGTGGGGCATGCTTGAGTCCTCTGGTCTCTGAAAGGGGATCGGTTTGGCCCCGCAGCAGCCGTCTCTCTGCCAAGATTCGGCGGCTGCTGCGGGGTTTCGTGCTGTCCGGGTGTGGGGCTAGAACGGCGGCTCGGTGGGGCCGTCGGCCGGGGCACCGTTCCAGCCGCCGCCGGGTGCGGGTGGGGTGGCGGTGGACCACTGGTCGGCCGGTCGTGCGGGCGCGTTGCCGGTGCGCTGGGCCTTGGTGACTGTGGCGGTGGCAAACCGCAGCGAGGGGCCGAGGTCCTCGACGTCGAGGCCGAGCATGGAACGATGCTCGCCCTGGTCGGTCTGCCAGTTGTGCTGGACGAGACGGCCGGTGACGACCACGCGCATGCCCTTGGTGAGGGACTCGGCGGTGTGCTCGGCGATCTCGCGCCAGG
>NZ_JBHJUK010000302.1:0-2789 GCF_042266225.1 Kitasatospora sp. NPDC056181 | reverse complement strand
GTCCATATCTGCTGGTCGGCGCCGATCGCGAACAGGCGCACGGTGTTGCCGACGGTGGTGGCGGTCACCTGCTTGATGCCGCTGCTGGGCAGGGCCTCGAACGGGGTCCAGGTGCCGGCGGTGTAGTCGCCGGCGGCGGTCCAGATCTGGTTGTCGCCGCCGATCGCGAACAGGCGCACCTTGTCGCCCATGGCGACGGCGCTCACCTGCTGCATCCCGCTGTTGCCCGGCACCTGCTCCGGGGTGCTCCAGGCACCGGTCGTGGTGTCCTTGGTGACGGTCCAGATCGTGTTGTCGCCGCCGATCGCGAACAGGCGGACCTTGTCGCCCATGGTGACGGCGCTGACCTGGCGGATGCCGCTGGTGCTCGGCACCTCTGCGAAGGTGCCCCACGCGTTCGTGCTGTAGGAGCCCTCGTTGGTCCAGATCTTGGCGTCACTGCCGACGGCGAAGAGCTGGCTGCCGGGGCGGGAGGTCTTCACCTGCGCCACCCAGCCGGCCAGGCCGTCGACGCGGCTGCTGGTCGCGCCGGTGCGGGTCTCGGTGGCCGGGGTGCCCAGGCAGCCGCCCTGCCAGGAGCGGGAGGCCACCGCGACGACCTCACTCGTGCCGTTGTTGTCGCGCAGCAGCGGAGCCCCGGCGTCGCCCTGGCACACCGACGCCTGGCCCGCGGCCGGCGCGGTGTCGACCGTGGTGGCCGCGACGACAGCGGCGGTGTGGGTGGCGGTGTGGGGCTTCAGCGGCGCCCACTCGGTGGCGGTGCGCCCGAAGCCGGCCACCTTCAGGCTCTGCCCGCTCGCGGGCGCGGCGGTGGCCAGGGCCGCCGGGGTGACGCCGTCGACCGGGCTGGCCAGGCGGGCCAGCACCACGTCACGGTCGGAGCGGGTCACCAGTTCGGCGACGGTGGCAGTGTGGCCGCTGACGGTGGCGGTGGTGTCGGCCGCCGGAGCACCCGACGCCCCGCCGAAGCAGCCGGCCGCGGTGAGCACCCAGTAGCGGTCGACGAGCGTGGCCGTGCAGGAACGCGCATCCGCGCGCCCGGCCTGGCCGGCCGTCACCGTGCCGACGGCCGGGAAGTCGGTGTTGGCCGGCGCGGCCGGGCCGTCGGTGGCGTTCAGCTCCAGCAGCGTGGTGGCGCTGCCCGCGGTCCCGCCTTCGCCGATAGGCGTCCAGACGTTCTTGGCGACGTCGAAGGTGGCGGTATTGCCGTCGGTGCTGACCGTCGCCTTGACCGTGTGGTCGTCGCCCTTGATGTTGTAGATCTTCGGGATCTCCAACGCGAGGTACCCGGTCGGCCCGTTGATCTTGAAGCAGACCTCGCTCGGGGTCGCCGCCCGGCTGTACAGCTGCACCTGGCCCGGACCGGCGGTGCAGTCGGCGAGCACGATGTGCCCGTCACCCGTCTTCAGGGTGATGTTCCGCTCCGCGAGGACCTTCGCCGCGTCCGGGTAGGCAAAGCCCTCCACCGCCGACGGGGCGGTGGCCTCAGAGGCCGATGCCGTAGCCGGAATCGAACCGACAACAACGGGTATCGCCAGAGCCATGCCGAGAGGCAGAGCCAGCCTTCTAACCATACGCACAGAGAACTCCCGAAAAAGGACATGCCGGGAGACACCAACGCCCCCCGCGCTGGCAGAAAAGAAAACCAACCGGACGCTATAGGTTGCGATCCTTCGTCGCCAAAAGGCACCTCCGACCCTCGGCCTTGGCCACTGACCTGCAGTCAAGGGCCGTAGGTGTAAATCCTTTCGACGCAATGCTGTTACTGGAGATGTACGGATCTTCCGGGGCCGATCGGCCTGACCGGATGCCAGGAGAGGACGGAAGCATCAACCTCAGCTGGCAGCCAATGGCCGATCTCCCAATGAACCTTCGGCCCGCCTCCCCCGCTACCTGGCCGAAGGGAACTACAGGACGCGTGAGTCGAGTGCTTCCCAAGCGCTGGCGGGCCTGTTGCCGCCGACCCGTCCCGGCCATCTGCCAGATCGCCGCGTCATCCACGAGACGGCCAGCGGCAAACCCCTTCGACAACTCGGGAAGCCGATCGCGGCGAATCCCGCCCCGTTCCCTACAGACCCTTGGCGTGGGCCCCTGCACCGCCGTCCACCCGGACGCCGCGCGCGAACCCCTCATCGAACCTATGGCAACAACGGGGCGGATGCGGTGCGGCGCCGCACAGCGAGCAGCGCTCGAGCGGTGCCGAAGTGCACAGTGACCCCGCGCCCTCCTGCCGGCCATCACGCCGCGTTTCTCCACCTTCCCGGCCAACCCGTTCCCGCCCCCACCTCGCGCGGCCGGACCAGCCGGACGCCGGGAAGAAGAACAGCCCACCGCAGGTGCCGAACCCGAACCGACAACCCGCAACCACAGACCAAGAGCCAAAACCAAAGACAAGGGAAGGAAGGAGAAAAGGGTTGTCGAGGTGGTGAGTTCCACCATGACGGCCACGCACCACGGCCCCTGACCTGGACAGTTGCCGCGAATCGGAACCCGGCGGCCGGAAGAGGTGGCCACCGGCTGGCGCACGGGTTGGTCGTGGACGGCTGCGAGCCCGGTCACCGGGCCACCGGGTCGGCGGGAGCGCCGGTAGCCGGAGCGGGGGTCTGCTCGCCGGGGCGGGCCGGTTCGGTGTTCAAAGGGACGGGGCGCAGGACGGCGGTGTCGGTGATCACCCAGGCGGCCTGCGCGTCCTCACCCCAGCGCACGTGGGCGATCCACGGTCCGGGGCCGGGGCGGCGGCGGGCGGTGACGAGGCCGGAGTGCCACCGGCCCGCGGTGCGGACCCAGGC
>NZ_JBHJUK010000301.1:0-2810 GCF_042266225.1 Kitasatospora sp. NPDC056181 | reverse complement strand
ATGGAGCCCTCCTCCTCGTGCGGGTCGATCTGGTTCATGCCGCCGAACACGCTCTGCTGCGGCACCTGGGGGACGCCCTTGAGCGTCGACTCGGCGAACGTGAGGAGGGACACCGGGAGGCCGTCGACCTCCCGGGTGGCGTTGTCGCGGAACTCCAGGTTCGCGCTGCCGTCGCCGGGGTTCGCCTGGAACTGTGCAACCATGTCGACGATCACGTCGCTGTTGTCCCGCAGGAAGTCCTGGAACCCGGGGTCGAGGAGCGCGCGTACGTCCGTGAGCTGGGACCGGGACAGCACGACCGTCAGGTTCTTGATCTGGCCGCTGTCCGCCTCCTGCGCGAGGTAGTCGGCCATGGCCGCGACCTGCATGAAGAACAGCTGGCTGTAGCCGTCCAGGGCGTCCGTCTCCAGCCGCTTGCGCTTGCGCGCCGACTGCTGATTCTGTTCGTACAGGTCCACGACCTGCCCGGCGAACGTCCTCGACTGCGAGAGCCGGAACCGGGCGCGGGGCAGCGGCACCCCCGGGGCGTTGGGAGCGGCACCCCCTGTGCAGGCGCACGCCGGAGAAATCCGCGCCGAGCCGCCCCTCCACCTTGGGAGGAACAGCGCGCTCTGTACGGTGGGGGCGCCGACGCCGGCTGACCTCCGGCTGCGCGGGGAGGAGGATCCCTGCCCCGCCACCGACAGGGCGGCAGGTCAGCGGCCCGCGCGACCGAGCCTGTACGGGCCGAGGTAGTAGGAGAGCGCCGCGTGCGACGGGCCGTCGGAGATCTCGCCGCCCACCAGGAGCTTGACCACCTCGGCCTCCGTCAGCCACTCGACCCGGGCGGCCTCGGAGATGTCCTGCGGCTCGCCGATCCGCGTGCACCCGGTCACGTGGTAGCAGCGGAAGTGGGCGTCGCTGATGCCCGCCATGGCGTCGTACTCGGTCATCAGCTCGACCGGGCCCGGCCGCCAGCCGGTCTCCTCCTCGACCTCGCGCGCGATCGCGGCGGCCGGCTCCTCGCCGGGGTCGGCCCAGCCGGCCGGGACTTCCCAGCCCCACCGGCCGGTGATGAAGCGGTGCCGGTAGATGAGGAGGAAGCGGCCCTGCTCGTCGGTGACGACGGCGGTGGTGGAGGCGCGGGGCATGCGAACGACGTGGTGCTCGATTCGTCCGGTTCCGGGGATGTCGACGTCGTCGAGCCACAGCTCCACCCACGGCGAGCCGTATACCTGCCGCCGGCCGTGGACCTGCCACTCCGATCCTGGCACCAGCCCCTCCTCACGCACGTACGAGTTGGTACCCCGACTCTCTCACGCGCAGCAGGCTCTCGTTCGGGCCTCTCGGCCGCCCACGGGTGAGGGCCTGCTGGAGTGCGCGGGCCGGCCAGGAGGAGAAGCGGCTGGACGACAGTGGCGCCGGCGAGGTCGGGGGCAGCGCGCGTCGGGGGCAGCGCGCGTCGAGGGCAGCGTGCGCGGTGGCGCATGCCGCGTCGAGGTCACCGCGGCGATCGGCTGACATGAACCGGAGAAACCGCGCAGAGGTGTGTAGACGGCGGTCGGCGGAATGATCAATCCGGGACGGAGCAGCGGGCTGACGGCCCACCGTGCGTGCTAGAACCTTCGACGGCAGTGAACGCTCACCCGCGACCACCGCCGTCAGCACCGTGCATCCATCGGCAACTCCTCCACCGAGGGAGAACCATGTCCATCGCACGTACCGCACGTACCGCACGTACCGCACGAACTCTCCGATCCGCCCTGCTCGCGGCCCTCGCCGCGCTGGCGCTGCTGCTCTCCGGCGCGGCCGCCAGCACGCCCGCCTCCGCAGCCACGACCACCACGAGCACCACCACCGGTCTGGACGGCGTATGGGCGTGTGACGTCCCGGCCGGCTACGTCTACGACCAGGTGTCCATGAACCGCAGCTGCAGCGGCGGCGGCAGCTGGAACTCGCCGCAGTTCCACCTGCGCACGCCCGTCGACGGGCTGACCGCGTGTGTCAGCACGCCGGCCTTCGTCTACGACTCCATCTCCTGGGGCTACGCGTGCAGCCAGCAGTCCGGCGTGATCTCCAACGCCTACCACCTGCGCACCCCGTACGACGGCCTCACCGCCTGCGTGGGCACCCCCGCCTTCACCTATGACTACGTCGGCCGTAGCACCTCCTGCAACATCTCGTACGGAAGCGGCATCCCCTCCACCACCTTCCACCTCCGCAAGCCGGTCAACGGCATGTGGGCGTGCGACGTCCCCCGGGGCTGGACCTACAGCGCCACCACGTCGAACCTGGACTGCGCCAGCATCCAGGGTGTGCCGACCACCAAGTTCCAACTGGTCGGCTGAGTCTGAGCAGAACCCGTGGAACAGGCGGGCGACCCGGCGCCGGTCGGGTCGCCCGCCCTGTCCTGCCCCGCCCCGCCCCGCTCAGACCGGCTCCAGCTCCGCGATCTCCTGATCCCCGCTGAACCCGCCCGCCGGGCTGGAAGAGCACGTCGAAAAGGCCATCACGAAGCCGACCAGCCGCTCTCCGCCGTAGACCAGCCGCGGCCAGGCGGACTCGCCGTACGCGTCCGCCTCGGCCGGCGAGGAGGCCACCGGGGCGACCAGGTGCGCCTGGTCCGGACGGACCTTCAGCCCCAGGGCGGCATCGATGTTCTTCGGGGTGACCGGACCCGGCACGACAGCGACTGGCGACCGTCGTGAGTTCGGGTTCGACCTCGTCGCAGCGGTGGGGCGTGTAAGGGACTTCGTGTAAGTCCCCTGTGGTCATTGGATGCTGAGCCGGTCCTCGAAGAAGAGTGAGAACTGGTTCAGGGCTTCCTTCCA
>NZ_JBHJUK010000300.1:0-2969 GCF_042266225.1 Kitasatospora sp. NPDC056181 | reverse complement strand
TGCGCGAACAACCCCGTCACACTCCGGTGCGACACCACCACACCCTTCGCACGCCCCGTCGACCCCGACGTGTAGATCACATACGCCGGATGATCGGGCAGCACGACCGAACGCTCCGCCCCGGACAGCGGGCCACCCTCCAGCGCCAAGACCTCGGGACCGTCCACCGCCACCACCGGCACCCCGAACCCCGACAACCGCCCCAGCAAATCCCCCGACGACACCACGAGTTCGGCGCCGGCGTCCGCAAGCGTGAACGCCACCCGCTCATCCGGATACGCCGGATCCACCGGCAGATACGCCCCACCCGCCTTCAACACCGCCAACATCCCCACCACCAACTCCACCGACCGGCCCGCAACCACCCCCACCACCGACTCCACACCCACACCACAACCGATCAGGCACCTGGCCAACCGGTTCGCCCGCGCATCCAACTCCCCGTACGACACCCCCACCCCATCAGCCACCACCGCCACCGCACCCGGCGACTCCACCACCCGCGCCTCGAACAACCCCACCAACGTCCCCGACATCCCCACCGGCCCCTCCACCGCCGGCACCTGCCACCCCACCAACAACCGCTCCCGCTCAACCCCACCCACCACATCCACCGCACCCACCCGCGACTCCGGCGACTCCTCCAACACCGACGTCAGACCCGCAACCGCCGTCCGCAGCAACCCACACACCTGCTCCGCATCGGCCGGGGCCACCGCCTGGACGGTGAGCACGAAGCCGGTCCCGTCGTCGTCCACGGCCACGGTCACGGGATAGTTGGTGCGGTCGTTGGTCCGGCCGTCCGACCCCAGGCCGGTGATGCCTTCGAGGGCCGCACCGGCCCCCTGGCCCGCCCCTTGACGGTGCCGGTAGTTGAGGATCGAGGTGAACAGTGGGCTGCCGCCGGGCACACCGCTGGCCTGCTGCGCCAGGGTGAGCGGGGCGTGCTCGTGCACCAGCAGCTCGGCGAGCTGCTGCCGCATGCCGGACAGCGCCTCGGCCGCGCCGAGTTCGCCGACCTGGACCCGAACCGGCAGGGTGTTGATGAACAGCCCTGGCACTCGGTCGGAGCCGGCGCCGGCGTTCATCCGGCCGAACAGCACCGTGCCGAAGACGACGTCGTCGCGTCCACTGACCGCCGCCAGCACCCGCGCCCAGGCGAGATGGAAGAGCGTCGCCGGACTCACACCCAGTCGTCGAGCCAACTCGCGGACTCGGATGGCCAGTTCATCGCCGACCGGCAGCGACGCGTCCAACGCGGCCGAGCCACCGTTGTGCGCGTCCAGCAACCCGAACGGGGCCGTGGTCTCGGTGACGTCACCGAGGAGGTCGGCGAAGAACCGCTCGTGCTCCTCGCGCGGCACGCCCAACCGGGCGTGTGCCACGAACTCCCGGAAGGGCAGCGGCTCGGGCAGCGAGTCCCCCTCGCCGGACAGGATCGCCCGCAGCTCGCCGAGCAGCACGTCCAGCGTCGTGTGGTCCTGCATCAGGTGGTGGATACGGAGCAGAGCCACCCAGCGGTCGCTCCCGGGTTCGGCGGCGACGTGCACCCGCATCAGCGGTGCGCGGCCCAGGTCCATCCACGATCCGCCCGCCGCGAGGAGCTGCTCACGCACGGGCGCACCACATGCCTCCAACACCACTGCCTGGAAGGGAAGTTCGGCATCGCGAAGGACCACCTGGACGGGCTCGCGCAGTCCGTCCCAGACGATGGCGGTGCGGTATATGTCATGCCGGTCCACGACCTGCTGGAGGGCGGCGAGGAAGGCGTCCAGGCGCTCGCGCGAGTCGAACGCAAGTGTGACCGGCACTGCGTAGACGTCCTCGTCCACGCCGTCGCGGCCGGCGAGCAGGTGGTGGAAGAAGAGGCCTTCCTGGAGGGGGGCGAGGGGGTAGACGTCCGCGATGTTGGCCGCGCCGCCGGGGACGGCCGAGGTGATCAGGTCGATCTCGGCCTGGTCCAGCTCGACCAGCGGCAGCATCCGCGGGGTGATCTCGGTGGCGCCCGCCGGGATCGCGTTCGGGGGCACCACGACCCGGTCCGCTCCAGCGGTGGCCGCCAGACCGGCCGGGGTCGGGCTCTGGAACAACGCCCGAACGGACACCGACACGCCCCGGCTGCGCAACAACTCCACCAGCGAGACCGCGAGGAGGGAGTGCCCGCCGAGGGCGAAGAAGTCGTCGTCCACCCCGACGGCCGGCAGGCCGAGGATGTGGGCGAAGGCGGCGCACAGGATCTCCTCCTGCACCGACGCCGGGGCACGGCCTCCTCCTGCGGCGTACTCGGGAGCGGGCAGGGCCCTGCGGTCCAGCTTCCCGTTCACCGTCAGCGGCAGCGCGCCCAGGACGACGACGGCGGACGGGACCAGGTAGGACGGCAGCAGGTCGCTCGCGAACGCCCGCACGGTGGCCGGGAGTTCGGTGGCGGACCGGCCGTCGGCGGGGACCACGTAGGCCACCAGACGGGTGTCACCGGGGGTGTCCTCGCGGGCGACGACCGCCGCCTGCGCAACGCCGGCACACGCCGACAGCGCGGCACTCACCTCACCCGGCTCCACCCGGAACCCACGGATCTTCACCTGCTCATCCGCCCGCCCCGCGAACACCAGCCGCCCGTCCGGCGTCCACCGCGCCCGGTCACCGGTGCGATACATCCGCCCACCCGCCACGCCACCGAACGGCGCCGCCACGAACCGCTCCGCCGTCAACCCGGCGCGGCCCGCGTACCCGCGCGCCAACTGCCCGCCCGCGACATACAGATCACCCGGCACACCCACCGGCACCGGCTGCAACCGCTCGTCCAGCACATAGACCCGGGCAGCCGCCACCGGCGCGCCCATCGGCACCGCCGACTCCGTACCGTCGATCCGCCCCGCGGTGACCATCACGGTCGACTCCGTCGGACCGTAGGTGTTCACCAGCCGCCGGCCCTGGGACCAGAGCTGCGCCTGCTCACGGCTGATCGGCTC
>NZ_JBHJUK010000299.1:0-3118 GCF_042266225.1 Kitasatospora sp. NPDC056181 | reverse complement strand
TTTTGTTAAACCCCCCCCGCTCCCCCACCCCCTCCGGGGGGGCGCCGCGGGGGGGGGGCCGGGGCCCGCCCACCGCCGCTGCGGCCTGCCCCGGGTGGGGCCACCGCCGTCGTCCCGCCCGTGGTCCCGGCCGTGCTCCTGGCCGTGTTCCTGGCCGTGGTCCCGCCCGTCGGCCCCGGCCGTGGTGTCCCGGGTGGCGACCACCGCTGGGCCAGGGTGGGGCCGATGCCGTGGGAGCGCTCTCAACAGTTGGCCGCCGACCCGCTAGGCTCAGGGGGCGGAGCGTCCGCGAGCGAGAGGAGCCCACGGTGCCGGAGCAGACGCCGCGTCCCACGGTCGAGGCCGACCCGGCCGCGCCACGTCCGACGCTGGAGTCGGTCGCCGAGCGGGCGGGGGTCTCCCGGGCCACGGCGTCGCGGGTGGTGAACGGGGGAGCGGGGGTCCGCGAGGCGCTGCGGGAGAAGGTCCAGCGCGCGGTCGAGGAGCTCGGCTACCTCCCCAACCTGGCCGCCCGCACCCTGGTGACCCGGCGCAACCACGCCGTCGCCGTCGTGGTGGCCGAGCCCGGCAGCCGGCTCTTCTCCGACCCGTTCTTCGCCCAGCACCTGCGCGGCATCGGCCGCGAACTGTCGGCCGCCGACAACCAGATGGTGCTGATGATGGTCGAGGACCAGTACGACTACGAGCGGGTGGGCCGGTACCTGGCCGGCGGCCACGTGGACGGCGCACTGCTGTTCTCGCTCCACCAGCCGGACCCGCTGCCCCAGATGGCGCGCAAGGTCGGCCTGCCCTTCGTGGTGGGCGGACGCCCGGGCTGGCCGGGCGCCGAGTCCGACCGCCAACTCGTGTACGTGGACAGCGACAACCGCGGCGGCGCCCGGCTCGCCGTCGGCCACCTCCGCTCGCTCGGACGCGGCACCATCGCCACCATCACCGGCCCGCTCGACCAGACCTCCGCCCTCGACCGCCTGGACGGCTACCGCGACGTGCTGCCCGACGGCGACCCGGCGCTCGTCGCCGAGGGCGACTTCACCCCCGACGGCGGCGGCCGCGCGATGGCCGAACTGCTGGCCCGCCGGCCCGATCTGGACGCGGTGTTCGCGGCCTCCGACGCGATGGCCTCGGGCGCGCTGCGCGTCCTGCGCGAGGCGGGGCGCCGGGTGCCGGAGGACGTCGCCGTGGTCGGCTTCGACGACGTCGAGTCGATCGCCGCCTGGACCGAGCCGCCGCTCACCACGGTGCGCCAGGACATCGAGGAGATGGGCCGGCTGATGGCCCGCCTGCTGCTGCGCCGCCTCGACGTGACCGGCCCGGACCGGGTGCCCGCGACCGGTCTGCGGTCCGGCGGTCCGACCTCGGTGATCACCCCGACCCGCCTGGTCCGGCGGGCCTCGGCCTGAGCCGGGCCTGGTCGGCCTGGCCCGGCTCGGCCCGGCCTCCGGCCCGGCCTCCGGCTCGGCCTGGCCTCCGGCTCGGCCGGGTTCGGACGGGGTGCTCTTGAGCGGGGGCTTGACCGCGCCGTTCTCCTCGGGTGAAGGGTGGCAGGGGGCGTCCCCATCCCGCACGGTCGAGCTGCGGAATCGGGACACCGCATGATCGGCGGTCGGGTGCCTGGCCGCCCGTCCTGGGCGGGTCACCCGTGGAGAACGGCCTGGATTTCCAGGCTGATCGACACTTTGTTGCTGAGCGCGGCTCCACCGGCGTCGATGCCGAAGTCGCGTCGGTTGATCTCCGCTGTCGCGGAGAAGCTCGCCCGCTGTCCAACCCGCTGGTCCCGGCTGAAGGCGTTCACCTTGAGAGTCAGCGGCACCTGCCGTGTGACGCCGTGCAAGGTCAGCTCACCGTCGACGGCCCAACCGTCGACGGTCCGGCGGATGCCGGTCGAGCGGTAGCTCATCGTCGGGTACGTGTCGACGTCGAGGTATTCGGCGGCGTGGAGGTGGTTGTCGCGCTTTTCGTTGCCGGTGTCGATGGATGCGAGGTCGATCGTCGCGGTGACCGACGAGCGCAGTGGGTTCTTGCCCGTGACGAGTGTGACGTCGTGGCTGGTGAACCGGCCCCGCGTCTTGCTGATCCCGAGGAGGCGGACGGAGAAGGCGATCTCGGAGTGCGCCTGGTCGGCCTTCCAGGTACCGGCCAGATAGCCCGGAATATCCGCGGTCGCGGGGGCGGTGTTCATGGTTTCGTTCATGGCTTCCTCCATGGTTGTGCGGCCTCGGCCGCGCGGCGAGGGGGGACGGCGGGTCGGGGTCGGTGTCCGTGATCCATCGCGACCGGCGCGTCCGCCGGCACCCATCTGGGGGCCCAAGACGTCGGTCGTCGCGGACAGTTGCCCGGTGTCGCCTTTCGTGGTGGAACCTCGGCTTCTCACACGCTCCGCTCTGCGGATTGTGCTGCGCCCATCAGTGCAGAATTTCGGCCCGCACCCGCTCTTTCGGTGTTGCGATGTCCCAGTAGTGAACGATGCCCCGCGCACTACTGAAGTCGCCTGTACCGCCGGTGATGGCCATGTCGAGCTGGCTTGTTCCGCTCACCCAGAGCGACTGCATCGTCAGGGAGCCACGGTTGAGTTCCATCGTGATCAGGCATTGTGTCGTGATTTCCTCGCCATTGATGTGGATGACCTGGCACGACCCGCCCCCGTGTCCGACGCTGCGGCCATCCTTCAGCGCGGTGCCGGAGTAGACGTACGAATCACCCAGGCTCGGCCCTTTCGGGTCGAGATCGGCGTAGGCGTACTGATCGTTCTGAACCTTGAGTTCGAGGACCTCGACCTGCCGCCTTTCCGGGGCATCGGCAGCTGCGCCGGCTACGGAAAAGACGCCCGCCAAAGCGGTGGCCAACGAAATGGTGGAAAGTTTTGCGAGCGACGCTCGTGTGCTGTTGTTCCTCCGTTCCCCGTCACGCGTGCCGACGAGTCCCAGCCTTCCGATGACCATGATGGAATCTCCTCATTTGCTCAAGCAGCTTCTGCCCTGGCGGGCGTTGCGGTCGGGCGGGCGCTCCAAGGTCGACCTCGCCGCCGACCCTGGAGCGCCCGGTCAGTACGCCGGCGAGCTGAGCGCCGACGTGCTCGCCGGGTCATGTGTTCGTCCCAGCGGGTTCGACAACACTGCAC
>NZ_JBHJUK010000298.1:1602-3199 GCF_042266225.1 Kitasatospora sp. NPDC056181 | reverse complement strand
GTGGGTGACTGGTCGTTGTTTGAGAACTGCACAGTGGACGCGAGCATCTGTGGCCAAGTTTTTAAGGGCGCACGGTGGATGCCTTGGCACCAGGAACCGATGAAGGACGTGGGAGGCCACGATAGTCCCCGGGGAGCCGTCAACCAGGCTTTGATCCGGGGGTTTCCGAATGGGGAAACCCGGCAGTCGTCATGGGCTGTCACCCATACCTGAACACATAGGGTATGTGGAGGGAACGCGGGGAAGTGAAACATCTCAGTACCCGCAGGAAGAGAAAACAACCGTGATTCCGGGAGTAGTGGCGAGCGAAACCGGATGAGGCTAAACCCAGGTGGTGTGAGACCCGGCAGGGGTTGCCGCTTGGGGGTCGTGGGATTTTTCTTGACCGGTCTGCCGGCCGGTCGGCGAGTCAGAAACCGTATGGATAGTCGAAGGACATGCGAAAGGTCCGGCGTAGAGGGTAAGACCCCCGTAGACGAAATCTGTGCGGCTCGTTTGAATTATTCCCAAGTAGCACGGGGCCCGAGAAATCCCGTGTGAATCTGGCGGGACCACCCGCTAAGCCTAAATATTCCCTGGTGACCGATAGCGGATAGTACCGTGAGGGAATGGTGAAAAGTACCGCGGGAGCGGAGTGAAATAGTACCTGAAACCGTGTGCCTACAAGCCGTGGGAGCGTCGTTCACCAGCTTGCTGGTGGGCCGTGACTGCGTGCCTTTTGAAGAATGAGCCTGCGAGTTTGCGGTGTGTAGCGAGGTTAACCCGTGTGGGGTAGCCGTAGCGAAAGCGAGTCCGAATAGGGCGCCTGAGTTGCACGCCCAAGACCCGAAGCGGAGTGATCTAGCCATGGGCAGGTTGAAGCGGAGGTAAGACTTCGTGGAGGACCGAACCCACCAGGGTTGAAAACCTGGGGGATGACCTGTGGTTAGGGGTGAAAGGCCAATCAAACTCCGTGATAGCTGGTTCTCCCCGAAATGCATTTAGGTGCAGCGTCACGTGTTTCTTGCCGGAGGTAGAGCACTGGATAGGCGATGGGCCTCACCGGGTTACTGACCTTAGCCAAACTCCGAATGCCGGTAAGTGAGAGCGTGGCAGTGAGACTGTGGGGGATAAGCTCCATGGTCGAGAGGGAAACAGCCCAGAACACCGACTAAGGTCCCTAAGCGTGTGCTAAGTGGGAAAGGATGTGGAGTCGCAGAGACAACCAGGAGGTTGGCTTAGAAGCAGCCACCCTTGAAAGAGTGCGTAATAGCTCACTGGTCAAGTGATTCCGCGCCGACAATGTAGCGGGGCTCAAGCACATCACCGAAGTCGTGTCATTGCAGCATGAAGGGCCAACGCCTGCTGTGATGGGTAGGGGAGCGTCGTGTGCCGGGCGAAGCGGCGGTGGAAACCAGTCGTGGACGGTACACGAGTGAGAATGCAGGCATGAGTAGCGATACAAGAGTGAGAAACTCTTGCGCCGATTGACCAAGGGTTCCTGGGTCAAGCTGATCTGCCCAGGGTAAGTCGGGACCTAAGGCGAGGCCGACAGGCGTAGTCGATGGACAACGGGTTGATATTCCCGTACCCGCTTTGAAGCGCCAACGCTGAACCT
>NZ_JBHJUK010000298.1:0-1504 GCF_042266225.1 Kitasatospora sp. NPDC056181 | reverse complement strand
GGTAGTAGGTGAGCGATGGGGTGACGCAGGAAGGTAGTCCAGCCCGGGCGGTGGTTGTCCCGGGGTAAGGGTGTAGGCCGTGAGGTAGGCAAATCCGCCTCACATTAAGGCTGAGACCTGATGCCGAGCCGATTGTGGTGAAGTGGATGATCCTATGCTGTCGAGAAAAGCCTCTAGCGAGTTTCATGGCGGCCCGTACCCCAAACCGACTCAGGTGGTCAGGTAGAGAATACCGAGGCGTTCGGGTGAACTATGGTTAAGGAACTCGGCAAAATGCCCCCGTAACTTCGGGAGAAGGGGGGCCATTCCTGGTGACGGCACTTGCTGCCAGAGCTGGGGGTGGCCGCAGAGACCAGCGAGAAGCGACTGTTTACTAAAAACACAGGTCCGTGCGAAGCCGTAAGGCGATGTATACGGACTGACGCCTGCCCGGTGCTGGAACGTTAAGGGGACCGGTTAGCTCTGATTCGTCGGGGCGAAGCTGAGAACTTAAGCGCCAGTAAACGGCGGTGGTAACTATAACCATCCTAAGGTAGCGAAATTCCTTGTCGGGTAAGTTCCGACCTGCACGAATGGCGTAACGACTTCTCGACTGTCTCAACCATAGGCCCGGTGAAATTGCATTACGAGTAAAGATGCTCGTTTCGCGCAGCAGGACGGAAAGACCCCGGGACCTTTACTATAGCTTGATATTGGTGTTCGGTTCGGCTTGTGTAGGATAGGTGGGAGACTTTGAAGCAGCAACGCCAGTTGTTGTGGAGTCGTCGTTGAAATACCACTCTGGTCGTGCTGGATGTCTAACCTGGGTCCGTGATCCGGATCAGGGACAGTGTCTGGTGGGTAGTTTAACTGGGGCGGTTGCCTCCTAAAGGGTAACGGAGGCGCCCAAAGGTTCCCTCAGCCTGGTTGGCAATCAGGTGTTGAGTGTAAGTGCACAAGGGAGCTTGACTGTGAGACTGACGGGTCGAGCAGGTACGAAAGTAGGGACTAGTGATCCGGCGGTGGCTTGTGGAAGCGCCGTCGCTCAACGGATAAAAGGTACCCCGGGGATAACAGGCTGATCTTCCCCAAGAGTCCATATCGACGGGATGGTTTGGCACCTCGATGTCGGCTCGTCGCATCCTGGGGCTGGAGTAGGTCCCAAGGGTTGGGCTGTTCGCCCATTAAAGCGGTACGCGAGCTGGGTTTAGAACGTCGTGAGACAGTTCGGTCCCTATCCGCTGTGCGCGTAGGAGTGTTGAGAAGGGCTGTCCCTAGTACGAGAGGACCGGGACGGACGAACCTCTGGTGTGCCAGTTGTTCTGCCAAGGGCATGGCTGGTTGGCTACGTTCGGGAGGGATAACCGCTGAAAGCATCTAAGCGGGAAGCCTGCTTCGAGATGAGCACTCCCACCTCCTTGAGAGGGTAAGGCTCCCAGTAGACGACTGGGTTGATAGGCCGGATATGGAAGCCCTGTGAGGGGTGGAGTTGACCGGTACTAATAGGCCGAGGGCTTGTCCTCAG
>NZ_JBHJUK010000297.1:0-3263 GCF_042266225.1 Kitasatospora sp. NPDC056181 | reverse complement strand
CCCCGCATCACGTCAGCGGGTACGACTTCCGCCCCGACGCCTCGTCGATCTCGTCGTGTGCCGAACGGCTCGGGGAACTCCCGGATCTCCTCGGCGTCCGGCAGCCTCGGCTCCGACGTCGGACGCACCGTGCGCAGCCCGCTCACCACCCCCACCCACCGCAGCCTGCGGGAGCTCGCGGTGCGCGCCCGCCACCGCGAGCAGGTGCTCGGGCAGTGGGGCATGCGGCCCGGTGGCGGGCGCGGGCGCGGGGTGATCGCGCTGTTCGCGGGTGCGTCCGGTACCGGAAAGACGATGTCGGCCGAGGTGGTGGCGGCCGACCTGGGCATGGACCTGTACGTGGTGGACCTCTCCACGGTGGTCGACAAGTACGTCGGTGAGACCGAGAAGAACCTGGAGCGGATCTTCACCGAGGCCTCGGCCGTCAACGCGGTGCTGCTGTTCGACGAGGCGGACGCGATCTTCGGCAAGCGTTCGGAGGTCAAGGACGCCCACGACCGGCACGCCAACATGGAGTCGGCGTACCTGCTCCAGCGGATGGAGTCCTTCGACGGCATCGCCGTCCTGACCACCAACCTGCGCGCCAACCTGGACGAGGCGTTCACCCGCCGCCTGGACGTGATCGCGGACTTCCCGGTGCCCGACGCCGCCCAGCGCCTCGCCCTGTGGGACCGCTGTCTGGGCGACCGGGTGCCCCGGGCCGACGACCTCGACCTCGGCTTCTGCGCGGACCGGTTCGAACTGGCCGGCGGCTCCATCCGGGCCTGCGCGGTGACCGCCGCGTACTTCGCCGCCGAGTCGGGTGGACCACTGACGATGGCCCAGGCGGTGACCTCCGTCGCGCAGGAGTACCGCAAGCTCGGCCGGCTGGTGCTGGAGGGCGAGTTCGGCCCGTACGTGGCCCAGGTCACAAAGGTCTGAGCCGGGACGGCGGGCCGGGGCGACCGACGGGGCTGCGGCCGTGACGACCGACGGGCCGACGCGGCGGCCGGGGAGGGCAGCGCACTTGCCCCCGGTCAGGTCCCCGGGTCCCTCCCACCGGCGACGGCCGACGGAAAGGCTGGGGACGGGGCGCGGCGGAGTCCGTGGACCGCCGTCCGCAGCCCGCAGTCCCCAGTCCGCACGACCGGGCCGAAGTCCACCGAATACCAGTGACGCGAAGGAGCGAGCATGCCGACGTACCTCACCCCGGGTGTCTACGTGGAGGAGGTGCAGTCCGGTGCTCGCCCGATCGAAGGGGTCGGCACAGCTGTCGCCGCGTTCGTCGGGTTCGCCCGGAGCGGCCCGTTCCACGAGCCGACACTCGTCACCAGCTGGGACCAGTACTCCCAGAGCTTCGGCGGGTTCGCCGAGGGCGCCTACCTGCCCCACGCGGTCTACGGGTACTTCGCCAACGGCGGCGGGGCCGCGTACGTCGTCCGGGTCGGCGGCTCCGACCGGGACGGCTCCGCGCCGTCCACCGCCACGGGCCCCGTGCAGCGCGCGGCCGAACCCGTCGAGCTCGGCGGGTTCCTGCTGGCGGCCCGGCCCGGCGTCACCGGCGTGTCGGTGGAGATCGCCGACGCGGACGGCGAGAACCCGCCCGAGGACCGGTTCAAGCTGCTGGTCCGCCGCGACGGGACGGTGGCCGAGACCTTCGAGGTGTCCGCCCGCAGGAACGTCAAGGGCTACCTCGTCACCCAGGCCCGCACCTCGGCACTGATCGAGGTCACCGAGCAGCGCGGCGGCGCCCAGAGCCGGCCCGCGAGCCAGACCGTGACCCTGCCCGACGCCCCGGCGGCCGTGGCCGCTCCGACCGCCGGCCGGGGCGCGGCCCGGCTCGACCCGGCCGAGTACGTCGGCGACGCGGCGGCCCGCACCGGGCTCGCCGGCCTGGAGACCATCGACGAGATCACCATGGTCGCGGTGCCCGACCTGATGGGCGCCCACCAGCGCGGTGACATCGACGCCGAGGGCGTGCGCACCGTCCAGCTCGCCGTGATCTCGCACTGCGAGCAGATGGGCGACCGGGTCGCCGTCCTGGACGCCCCGCCCGGTCTCTCCGCGCAGCAGGTGCGGACCTGGCGCAACGACGAGGCGGGCTACGACTCCCGCTACGCCACCCTCTACTACCCGTGGATCCGGGTATTCGACCCGGCCGCCGGGCGCAACACGACCGTCCCGCCGAGCGGTCACATCGCCGGCGTGTGGGCGCGCAGCGACGCCGAGCGCGGCGTGCACAAGGCCCCCGCCAACGAGGTGATCCGCGGCGCGATCGACCTGGAACTGCGCCTGAGCAAGGGCGAGCAGGACCTCCTCAACCCGATCGGGGTGAACTGCGTGCGGGCCTTCCCCGGCCGGGGCATCCGGATCTGGGGCGCCCGCACCCTCTCCTCCGATCCGGCCTGGCGCTACCTGAACGTGCGCCGCCTCTTCAACTACCTGGAGGAATCGATCCTCCTGGGCACCCAGTGGGTCGTTTTCGAGCCGAACGACGACAGGCTCTGGTCGAGCATCCGGCGCAACGTCACCGCGTTCCTCACCGAGGAGTGGCGCAGCGGCGCGCTGTTCGGCCGGACGGCCGCGGAGGCGTTCTACGTCAAGTGCGACCGGGACAACAACCCCCAGGAATCGATCGACCAGGGCCGGGTGATCTGTGAGATCGGCGTGGCGCCGGTCAAGCCGGCCGAGTTCGTGGTGTTCCGGCTGGCGCAGTTCTCCGACAGCACCAGCCTCATCGACGAGTGACCTGAGGGTCCGCCAACCCCGGGACCGCCGGGACGAGCAACAAGGAAAGGTGACAGACAGTCATGGCAGAGGGCGATGCTCTTTCCACCCATATCTTCGGCGTGCAGCTCGGTGGCTACCTGGTCGAGTCGATCCAGGAGATCAGCGGCCTGACCGTCGAGGAGGAGGTCGTCGAGGTCCGTCAGGTCAGCAAGGACGGCAAGCAGATCATCCGCAAGCAGCCCGGCGCCCGCCAGGCCGGCGAGGTCACGATCACCCGGGGACTCGACAAGAGCAGCGAGTTCACCAAGTGGATCAAGGAGACCCTGAACAACGGGGCCGTCGACACCGCTCGGCAGAACCTCACCATCGAGATCAAGGACTCCACGGGCGAGACCGTCCGCCGCATCCAGCTGATGAACGGGTGGGCCTCCAAGTGGGAGGGGCCCTCCCTCAAAGCCGGCGAGTCCGCCGCGGCCACCGAGTCCGTGACCATCGTGTTCGAGGAGATCATCGTCGAATGAGGCGACGTACGGTGACGGCGGGCAGCCTGGAGG
>NZ_JBHJUK010000296.1:0-3433 GCF_042266225.1 Kitasatospora sp. NPDC056181 | reverse complement strand
CTGGTCGCCACCCACGACCAGACCCTCATGGGACTCGCCGACCGCGTCATCGAGCTCCGCGACGGCACACTGGCCGAAGAGGCCTGAGCGGGCCGGGCCCGACAGGTCTGCCCGATCGGGCCGCCCCGCCGTTCCCGCCGGGGCGGGCCGCCTCACCCGGGAAGGCAGAGAAGGCAGGCCCGCGACGGCCGGGCGGGCAGTGGGGCGCGGACCGGTTCGGATCCGGCCGTACCACCGGACCGACCCCAGGTCGACCCCCACGCCAGGCCGACCCCCACGCCAGGCCGGCCGGGCCCACCAGGGCCGCCGCACGCCTGCCGGGCCGTCCACCGGGCCCCTCAGAGCGACCTGAGCGCGGCCTCGCACTCGCGGCAGCGCCGGGTGCGCTGCGACGGCGGGTACCAGGGATCGCCCGGACCGGCCGGCTGGTAGGCCTCCCGTTCGAGATCTGCGGTGTCGATCCCGCAGAACGTGACCGGGCCCGGGTCCTCCGGCACGTCCGGATCGGGCGGCGCCGCGTGCACCCACCGGACCCGGGCACCCACGTCCACCTCGCCCGCGTCCAGCACCTCCGTGGACGGCTCCAGCTCGACCAGTACGACCACTCCGCTCATACCTCGACCCTGCGCCCCGCCGGCACCGGCCGCATCCCGGCCCGGCTCTCCGCGCCCCGACGAGGCGCCCACCGACCGTCACCGGAGACCACCGGGCGCCACGAGGCACCCACCGGGACCGGCCGACGCAGGGGACCGCCGACGGCGCCGGCCGGCGTCCGCGCAGACACCGGGCGCGCCGTCCCGCCCACGCCACGGCAGCTTCGTCGAGGAAAGGGAATGCGCGCACCCTGGTTCCCGCCGCCGCGGATACCTGCCCGACGACAGGATCGGGTACCGCAACGCGCCGGGTCGGAAGACCGGGGAATCCCGATTTGCCGACCGGGATTCGGCGAAGGCCCGGTTCGCCCGGATGTCCCCCGTGCGCAGGAATTACCCGTCGGGTCTGCCCACGGCAGAGCGCATCGGGAAATTCGGAGGTACGCACTTCTCGTCCTGCACCACCGGGTGCTGGAAAGGCCGGCGCCACCAGAGCCCGACCTCGCCGCGGAAAGCCGGCTCCTCCCTCAGGAACCACCTCCCGCCTTCGGCAGCCGCCGCATCCGCGCCTTCGACCAGAAGGTCGTGGGAGCGTTCATCGGGTGATTCCCGGAAAAGGGTGCCTCGGCGGTTCCGCACCACCGCGCCCGCCGACCGGTGGGGCACCCTGGCCGGGCCCGTTCGCGCAGACAATGCTGCCCCCTGATCGCCGAGAACCCGCCCGTCCGCCGTGCTCCGACGCACTCCACGGCCGTTCCCGAGCCGACGACCGTAGTCCGGCCGTCGCGGGAAACCACCGGCCCTTCGGACTCGTATATGACGATGCCTCAGATTTCCTACGTGAGCGGCCCGTTCGCCGATGATGATCACCTGGCGACGGAGCCGGAAGCCGAGCCGGCTGTCCGGACCGCGCCGGTGCTACGTGCCACCCGGGCGGCCGGCGGGCCTGTCGGCGCTCACGAAGGCGTCAGATCAGCCCCGCAGCGGAGGTTCCACCGCCCCGCGCGCCCCGAAAGGTCGGTGGCCGACAGCGGCCGGACGTCGAGCCTCCAGAACGCCGCCGCGGGAAGGTCGAGCGCGTGGACCACGGCCGCCCGGACCACGGCGGGCTCGGCCACCGCCAGCACGCGTCCGGGCTGGTCGGCCAGGGCCTCCAGCCAGCCGCCGACACGGGCGCACAGGGCGCTGACCGACTCGCCGCCGTGCGGAGCGGCCGTCGGGTCGGCCAACCAGGCCGAAACGGCCGCCGGCTGGGCCGCGGCGATCTCGTCGAGGCTGTGGCCGCGCCAACGGCCGACGTCGAGGTCGGCCAGTGCCGCGGCCGGTTCGGCGTCGACGCCGAGCGCGGCGGCGGTCAGACGGCAACGGCTGGAGGGGGCCGTGAAACCCCGGGGCGTCGCCGGCAACGAGCCTGCCGCCGCGCGGGCGGCTGCCAGGCCCGCCTCGTCCGGCGGAGCGTCGTCGCCGAACCGGGCCCCGCGCAGTTCGGCCCCGATCGCCGGTGCGACGAAGATCACGCGCACGGTCATCCGATGTCCTCCCGTCCCCGTCCACTGCTCCGTCGCGCGCATACGTACGGGAATCGGTGGCCCCGCTTCGCGCCCGTCGTGCGCCTGTGAGCCCGGCCAAAACCCTTGGCCGGGCGCCCGCGACACGGTACCGTCCCTGCGACAACTCAAGACGACGGTGTGCGGAAGCCGGTGAGAACCCGGCACGGTCGCGCCACTGTGAAGCCGCCCGGCCGACGTGAGTCCCGGGGCGGTGAGTCAGACCCGCCCCCGTCGTCCGTGCTCCATCGAACGGGACGCGTGTTCCCCAAAGGAGGTCGGCCATGGCTCACCCTATCGCCCCCGCTGCCGCACCGGCCATCACCCCCATCTCCGTCAAGGCGATCCTGCCCTGGGCCGTGTTCTTCGGCATCCTGCTGATGGCCCTCATCTACTTCGTCGGCGCCGAGCAGGGCGCCACCTCCCTCATCTCCGGCGAGGACGTGCACGAGTGGGTGCACGACGGTCGCCACCTGCTCGGCTTCCCCTGCCACTGATCAGGGGACACCGCACATGAACTCCGCAAACGTCAGATCCCTGCTCGTCCGCGGCATGCTGGCCGGTCTCGGTGCCGGCCTGCTCGCCCTGATCGTCGCCTACCTGCTCGGTGAACCCCGGGTGGACGCCGCGATCGCCTACGAGGACGCCCACGCCGCGGGCGCGCCCGAGATGGAACTCGTCAGCCGGTCCCTGCAGTCCACCGCGGGCCTGGCCACCGGCGTGCTCGTCTACGGCGTCTCGCTGGGCGGCTTCGCCGCGCTCGCCTACTGCTTCGCCCTCGGCCGGGTCGGCCGCTTCTCCCCGCGCGCCACGGCGGCCCTGCTGTCCGGCGTCGCGATGGTCGCGGTCTACGTCGTGCCGTTCCTCAAGTACCCGGCCAACCCGCCGTCGGTGGGCGACCCGGAGACCATCGGCAAGCGCACCACGCTGTACTTCCTGATGATGGCGCTCAGCGTGCTGCTGGCGGTCGCCGCGGTGATCGTCGGCAAGAGGCTCGCACCGCGCCTGGGCAACTGGTACGCGACCGTCACGGCCGTTCTCGGCTTCGCCGTCGCCATCGGCCTCGCCTACGCCTTCCTGCCCGCCGTCAACGAGGTGCCCGAGGACTTCTCGGCCACCCTGCTCTGGCAGTTCCGCCTCGCTGCCCTGGCCATCCAACTCACCCTCTGGACGTCCTTCGGGCTGCTGTTCGGCCACCTCGCCGAGCGTCTCCTCAACCCGAAGCCGGCCACCGCGGCCTCCACCGCCGACCGCAACGGCCTCCGGGAGACGGCCGCCTCCGCACCCTGAGGC
>NZ_JBHJUK010000295.1:0-3465 GCF_042266225.1 Kitasatospora sp. NPDC056181 | reverse complement strand
TGCAAGAGGACGTCGGCGGCGGAGGAGAGGCTGAAGGTGGCGGCGGTGCCGTCGAGGTCGGTCACGGTGGTGGGCTCCTTCACGGTGGGCTTGCCGAGGGTGATCGGGACGACGAAGGGGGTGCGGTCGGGGCGGCTGGGGCGGCCGAAGACCTCGAACACGAGGTCGTCGGTGGTCGGGGTCGGGGTCGGGCGGCCGGGGATGTTGACGCTCTGTGCGGGGACCGGCACGTCGGGCAGCGAACTCCCGGCCTGGCCGGCGGCGGGTCCGGTCGCGGTGGGTTCGGCGGTGCCGCGGATCGCGGCGTCCCGGGCGTCCCGCACGGCGCGGGCGCGGGCGGCCATCCGGGTCCAGACGCGGCGCATGTGGCCCGCGACCTTGCCCTTGTGGCGCCAGTTGCCTACCGCCGCCGACGCGAGACCGACCAGCCCGGTCGCGGCCACGGCGCCGGCCATCCGGGCGCGGTGGCGCATTGCCGAGCGGCGCAGGGCCTTCGCCTGCACCGGGGAGACGCCCCCGCGACCGGACCGAGAGGCGGTGCCCCTGGACACCGCCGTCCCGGCGCCGGTGGCCGGGTCGATCCCGGCCGCCCGTTCGGCCTTGGCCTGGCCCTTCGCTACCCGCCGGGCCGTACGCTCGGCAACCTTCGCCAACCGCTCGTCCCTGCGCGCGGCCCGGCGGACACCCCCCGGATCGGCGGCCGCCCCGGCAGCGCCGGCGCGGCTGGCGCCGGCGGCCCTGGCCAGGGTGTGGGCGGCGCCGGACGCCACCCGGTGCCGCAGCCCGTTCCCGGACCGGCCGGCCTTCCCCGCGCGGCTGTTCGGCGTTCCGGGGGCGGAAGTGCTGCCGGACGCTCCGGCGGCACTGCGGTGGGCGGTCGGGGACGGTGTGGTGGCCGGTCGGCCCATGGCGGACGGTCCTTTCCGATGCGCGGCGGGCTGGGCGGGGACGGACGCGGACCGATGGAGCGTGCCGCCGCCGCGGGCGCCCGCAGCCCCGTGGCGGCCCTGCGCGGAGCCGGAGGTGGAGCCACCGGCCTGCGGCGCGGTGCGGCGGCCGGCGGCGGGGGCGAAGACACCACCCGCCCCCGCACGCTGGGCAGCGGCCCGTCGTACGGCGGCGTTCGGGGTGCGCCGGCGGGTGGCGTGGACCCGGCGGGCCAGGCCGCCGATCGCGGCCGCCCCGGCAGCGGCCCCAGCCACGGCCAGGGTGGCCGGGCCACCGAGGGACAGAGCCCCGGCGCCGAGGCCGCCGAGCGCGTTCGCCACAGCCACCGCGAGCGGCACACCGGGCACCGCCCCGGTGGGCGGAGCCGGGGGAGTCGTCGTCGGGGCGGTGGCCGTGGCGGGTGGTGGGGTCTGGGGAGCGGGAACGACCTCGACCAGGGCCGGGGCAGGGGATTCGGACACGGCGGTGCCTCCCGTCTTCACTGCCGGGCCGGGGCGACGGCATCGCCGGTGGCGGTGCGCTCGACCACGGGCTTGGCCAGGTCGCGGTGGGTGAGGGTGACCCGGGTGCCGGTCTTGCCCAGGCGCCGGGCCAGCGCCATGGCGACCGTGGCGGCGCGGTGACGGCCGCCCGCGCACCCGACGGCGACGGTCAGCGGCGCCTCGGTGGGGCCGGCGTCGAACGCGTCGACCAGCAGCGCGGTGGAGGTGATCAGCTCCCGGATGCCCGGGGTCGCCATCACCGCCTGACGAACCGGCAGGTCGTGGGCGTTCATGTAGCGCAGAGCCGGGCGAACGTGCGGGTCCAGGAAGTGCCGGCGCAGATCGAGCACGAGGTTCGCGCCCGCGGGCGGGGCGCCGTGCAGGTAGCCGAACGAGACGACGTTGATCTCGGTCAGGGCCATGACAGGGTCTCCCTTGCGGAAGTGGCAGCGGTGCAGGTCAGAGCAGTGGGGATCAGATGTCGTCGCAGCGGATCTGGTAGCAGTCGGCGCAGATCGGGATGATCCACTCCTCGTTGTTGACGTCCTGCGCGAACGGGTCCGCGCAGGTCTCGACGTCCGGCTTGCTCTCGCCGCAGAAGTAGCAGCAGTCCATAGCGGGTCCTTCCTGGTCAGGCCGCGACGGCCTGCGGGTGGCAGCCGGAGGCGAGCAGCTCGGCGGCGTCGGCGCAGGGCAGGCAGGTGCCGAGGTGGGCGGGCAGGACGTAGCCGGCATCCGTGCCGCACTCGGGGCAGGTGCGGCGCGCGGCGTTGGCCTTGGCGAGGGCAGCGGCCCGGCCCGGGGTCATGGGGCGGACGGGCTTGGCCAGGGTGAGGCGGTAGAGGTAGGCGGCCCGCACGCCGGTGGTGGTGCGGCGGGAGCGCCAGAGGATTTGTCCGGCGACGGGCTGTCCGCCGGGGCGCAGGCCGCGGGCGCGGAGCTGTCGGCGGGTGAGCAGGCCGGCCGGGGCCATCCGCCACGGGTAGGTGGGGGTGCCGCCGTGCCGGTCACCGGACGGGTCCCAGAAGCAGGGTCGGCCCACGGCTACTCCCTGGGGGTGTCGGCGACGGCGAACAGGTCCACCGGCACGCCGCCGACCTCGCCGGCGGCGCGCAGGCACGCGCCGTGCCGGCAGGCGGCGTAGTTGATCGAGGACGGGTCGAGGTCGAGGGCGGCCCGCCAGTGCTCGAACCGGGTGAGCGAGCCGTGGATGACCAGGCACACGCCCCAGTCCGGCTCGCCGGTGTCGGTCTCGTACTCGCACAACTCGAACCCGTCGGGCTGCATGTCGTCGCCGTGCTCGGCGAGCAGCGTGAGCAGCACGTGGGCGGCGTCGTCCCGGGTGGTGAGCTGGGTGGTCACGACAGCTCCTCGTCGCCGGCGGTGGGCAGGGTGTAGAAGCCGGCCACCTCGATGGGGACGCCGTGGCGGGTGCCGTGGGCGGACAGCCACCGGGTGGTGCCGGTCTTGCCGCTGTCGGTGGTGGCGGGGTCCAGGTCCAGGGCCTCGCGCCACTGCTCGAAGGCGGTGAGGCCGCTGTGGAGCGACAGCTTCACGCCCCACGCGCCGAACGGGAGGTCGGTGCCGGGCTCGAAGAACTGCTGCACCTGGGCGACGGGGGCGGGCAGGTCGGTGTGCGCGGTGAGGATGGCCAGCAGGGCACCGGCGGCGTTGATCTGACTGGTCGTGGTGTGCAGGGTGTCCATGGCGGGTCCTTCCTGGTCAGGCCGCGACGGCCTGCGGGTAGCCGGAGGCGATCAGCTCGGCGGCCTCGGCGCGGCGCGTCGAGGCGGTGGCCGGGGAGACGTCGAGGGTCTCGGCGATGGTCTTGAGTTCGACGGCCTCGGGGTTGCCGCCGGCCGCGAGGATCATGCGGGCGACCCGGCGGGTGGCGCGGGCGGCCGGGGTCAGCTTCGCCGCGTCCTCGGCTTCAACCGCGTGCAGCTCCGTTTCAGCGGCACGGGCCCGTGCTTCAAGCGCGCGCAGCAGGGAGGCCCCGGAGGCTTACTCGTCCTCGATCCGGGCGCGCTCGGCG
>NZ_JBHJUK010000294.1:0-3550 GCF_042266225.1 Kitasatospora sp. NPDC056181 | reverse complement strand
GCCTCCTGGTAAACGGGCCCGGTCCCTGCCACGACCCCGGGCATCACGCCCGCCCCGCGGCGCCGCATCAGCGGCCGGGCATCCGCTCGGTGCGGATGCCGTCGCAGACCTGGACTGGACGCTGAGTGCCGCGCTCGCGGATCCGGACGCGGGCTGCTCCCTTGCGGCGGGTTGGCGGCTGCGCGACCAGGATCAGGCCCGCGAGGTGGTGGCGGTAGCGGAGCAGGCCGCGAGCGAGGCCGAGGCCACCTGGAGGACGCCGAGACGACCCGCCGACGGGCAGCGGGTGAAGCCGAGCAGGCCCACGCCGCGCTGACCAAGGCTGAAGCGCGACGCCCGTGCCAGAACGGTCTCACGCTGGCCGGGAAACGGGCGCAGGCCGCCCAGGCCAAGGGCGCGCACTCGGCGCCCAGGGCCGACCGGGCGCGGGAAGGCGCCCGGCAGGCCGCCGAGCAGCCGCGCGAGTTGGAGACCGGCGGCCACGGCGCAGTAGCGGCTGACCGCAGCGCGTCACACTCGCGCGGGCGGGGTTTAGGCAGATGGTGGCTGCCCAGGTACCAGATAGGGCGTCGCCGTGCCTCCAAGCGGGGCCCAGCAGGCGGCGGCGCCCGTCGGCCCAGTACCGCGTGCGAAGCGGCGGTCCGGCGGCGACGCTGGCCGTGGACCCGTCCCGCACGACCGCGCGGCGGACACCGGCGTGGCGTGAGGAAGGGAGGCCGTCGTGGCCAGACCCGTGTGGACCGGAGTGCTCACCTTCGGCCTGGTGACCGTGCCCGTCGCCCTGTACACCGCGACCCAGTCCCACGACGTCCGCTTCCACCAGCTCGAGCGCGGCACCTCCGACCGCGTCCGCAACAAGCGCGTCAACGAGCGCACCGGCAAGGAGGTCGAGTTCGGCGAGATCGTGAAGGGCTACCCCGTCGCCGAGGGCGAGTACGTCGTCGTCGAGCCGGACGAACTGGAGCAGATCTCCCCCGGCCGCTCCCGCACCATCGACATCGCCGGCTTCGTCGACCTCGCCGAGGTGGACCCGATCTTCTTCGACAAGACCTACTACCTCGGCCCGAAGGGCAAGGAGTACGCCAAGGTCTACGCCCTCCTCGTCGAGGCCCTCGAACACGCGAACAAGGCGGGCCTGGCGATGTTCGCCATGCGCGGCAAGGAGTACCTCACCGCGGTCCGCTCCGAGAACGGCCTGCTGGAACTGCACACCATGCACTTCGCCGACGAGGTCCGAGACCCCCGCCACGAGATCGACGACCTCCCGGAAGGCATGAAGCTGTCCGCGCAGGAGGTCAAGACCGCCGAACAGCTCATCGGCATGCTCGCCGTCGACTGGAACCCCGGAGAGTGGCACGACACCTACGAAGACCAGGTCAAGAAGCTCATCGAGGACAAACTCGCCGGGCGCGAGATCGCCGTCTCCGCCGGACCCGCGCCCGAGGCCACCAACGTCGTCGACCTGATGGACGCCCTGCGCCGCAGCCTCGACAACGCCCGCAAGGACGAGCCCACCGACAAGACGCAGAAGCCCGCGGGCCGGAAGGCTGCCGCGCCCGTGTCCCGTGCCCCGAAAGCCGCCGGCGGCAAGAAGAGCACCTCCTCCAAGGCCACGGCCGCCAGAGGGACGGCGCGCAGGAAGAGCACGACCGGCAAGCAGCAGCTCTCCCAGCTCACCAAGGCAGACCTCTACAAACGCGCCACCGACCTCGACATCCCCCACCGCTCCACCATGACCCGCGACCAACTCCAGCACGCCCTCGAACACGCCGGACGCCCACGGCGCGCAGCATCCTGACCGACTGGCAACCCCTGGCCGGGCCGGGACCCGCACCAACGCGAACGGCTGGAGACCGCCCGCCGGACAGCACTCTGTGTGGTCCCTGGCGCTCTCACCCAGCCGATCGACCGGCTTCCGGCCGCCGCGGGTCCTGATTTCAAGGGCGGTACTCGGCGGTCGGGCCGGGTGCGTGGGTCAACCAGGGAGTCTGCGACAGGTGATCTTCAACTTGCCCTAGGGTTACGGGAGTTCCCGGTGGCGAGCCCGCTGCCGGGACTTCGTGCTTTCCGGAGGGCGAAAGATCTTGCGATACGTGCGGCTGCTGCGGCGGGGGCCGGTTCTTCTCCTGTGGGGTGCGCAGACGGCGTCGGTGTTCGGTGACCGGCTGTACGCGCTGGCGGTGATGTGGCTCGCCTGGCAGAGATCCGGCGGCGCGGCGATGGGTCTGGTGGCCGTCGCGGAGTCGGTGCCGTACATCGTGCTCGGGACGGTCGGTCGACCGCTGATGGAGCGGTTCACCACGCTGCGGTCGCTGGCCCTGGTGGACGTGGTCCGCCTGGTGCTGGTCGCCGCGCTGCCGTGGACGTGGGAGGCGTTCGGGACGCCGGGGCTGCTGGTGTCGGCCGCCCTTCTCGGGGTCGGCGGGGCACTGTTCGATCCGAACCTCGGCGCCCTCGTGCCGGACCTGGTGCAGTCTGGGGAGGTGCAGGCCGTGAACGGGCTGATGGACCTGACCAGCCGGATCGCCCGGGTTGCCGGCCCCGCCACGGCCGGTGTGCTGCTCGCCGTGCTGCCAATGGACGGGCTGTTCTGGCTGGACGCCGGCACCTTCGCCCTGTCCGCCGTCGCGCTGGCCGCCCTGGGGGGCGGACCTGCGCGCCGCCGGGAGCCCGCCCCGTCGGGGGCCACGGCCGCCCCGGCGCTGGTGCCCCGGGCCCGGGCCCTGGTACGCACGCACCCGGAGACCGGGGTGGTGCTGGCCGTCCACGGGATCGCGATCTTCGCGGGGGCGGTGTCGATCGTGATGCCGGCCCTGGTGGCGGTGCGGCTCGGCGGCGGGGTCGGCATGTACGGCGTGATGCTGGCCGCCACGGGGGCCGGGTCGATCGTCGGCAACGCGATCGCCGGGAACGTCCGTCTCCCCAAGAGCCTGCCGACGCTCTACTGCGCGGCGTGGGCCGTCTCCGGGGCGCTGATGGCGGTGACCGGATCGGTGAGCACGGTGGCCGAGCTGGTGGTGGTGTCGGCCGCGTACGGGGCCGTCTCTCCGTTCCTGGCGGTGGCGCTGTCCACGCACCTCGCGCAGTTCCCGCCGGCAGCCCGCAGGCGGCTGCTGACACTCGACCAGACCGTGATCCGGACCATGGGCACCCTCGCGATGGCCGGGATTCCCGCGCTGGCCGCGGCCCATCCGAGGGCCGGGTTCACCGCCGGCGGCGTCGCCACCGCCCTGGTGGGCATCATCGGGTGCGCGGTCGTGATGTGGTGGGCGAGGACCCGCACGCCGCTGCCGGGCGCCGAGCCGGTGCTGGAGAGCGTGGGCGGCTGAGGACACTTGGCGGGGCCGGACTCCCCGGTGGTGCGGGAGCCCGGCCCCTTCGTGCTCCTGGTCTCAGATCACGCAATCAGGGACCAGTGGGTGGCTCCTTGGGCGGCACGCAGGCCGGTACGCGGTGGGAATGACAGCGGCACCTCGTCGTCGCTCAGGACTGCCAGCGCGGGGCCTCATCATCGGGGGTGTCCGGGCTGGCGAAGTGGAAGGGAACTGAG
>NZ_JBHJUK010000293.1:0-3649 GCF_042266225.1 Kitasatospora sp. NPDC056181 | reverse complement strand
CGACGGCACGACCCTGGCCTTCACCCGCAACCAGGTGGTCAACGGCGGTGGCGGCAACAAGCACGTGTGGACGGCGTCGGTGGACCACCTGGACCGCCAGCGCGACCTGAGTGCCGCCCACTGCCCCGGTGCCTGCGAGGTCGTCGACGACAGTCCGGCTTTCTCACCGGACGGCGCCACCATCGCCTTCAACCGCAAGAACGGCGCCGGCCGGGTCGACGAGCGCAACGGGATCCTGCTCGCCTCCGCGGCGGGTGGCGGCTGCCGGGTGCTGCTTCCCGACGCGGCCCGCGACCGGCCGGGAGCCTGTGGTCGGGAGCTGCCCGACACGACGGCGACCGGGCCCTTCCAGCCCCGCGACGCCGCCTGGACCTCCGACGGCAGGGCTCTGGTGATCAGCTCGCGTGCCGCCCTGGCCGCCAACAGCCCGGAGAAGCTTTCCCTGGTGAACGTGGCCTCCGGGGCCCGCACCCCGCTCACCGCCGGACTGCCTGGCCGTCAGAAGGAACCCGGCGTCCAGCAGTCCGTGGACCTCGCGGTCCGGGCGCCCGGCACGACCGCGCCGCTCGTCGTGGGAGACTCCGCGAACATCCGGGTGGACGTCGTCAACCACGGCCCGGCGGCCTCGCCGGGGACCAGGCTGACCGTCGCGCCTCCGGCCGGCGTGACCGTCAACGGCCTGACCGCGCCCGGCGCCACCTGTGACGCGGCGGCGCTGGTCTGCGCCCTGGGCGTGGTGCGCCCGGGCACCACCGTGCCGGTCACGGTCACCCTCACCGGGGTCGTGCCCGGGGACCAACCCCTGGACTGGTCGGTCACCGGTGCCGTCCTCGACCCCCGTCCCAGCGACAACACCGGCCGGACCGTGGTGCCGGTGCGCCCGGCACCCGTACCGCCGACGCCCAGTCCGACGCCGACCCCGACACCGACCCTGACGCCGACGCCGACCCTGACCCCGGACCCGACGCCGACTTCGACACCCGCGCCGGGCCCGACACCCACCTCCGCTCCGCCGCCGCCCCCGTCGCCGACCGGCACGCCCCCGCCACCACCGCCCCCGCCGCTGCCGCCCGCGCCAACGGCCGGCCCCGGGCTGAGCCTGACGGCGCAGCCGAACCCCGGTTACGTGGGTGGTCGCGTGGTCGTCACGTACACCGTTCGCAACGGCCGCAACGGGCTGGCCACCGGTCTGCGGCTTCGCGTGGGCCTGCCCGGGGGCGTGCCCCACGACGGGCCGCCGCCGGGCTGCGACCAGGCCTGGGTGTGCGCGCTGCCCGACCTCGCCCCGGGTGCCGGGACCGTCGTCCAGGTCGTCCTCAGCCCTGACAAGGCGCTCACCGGTCTCGTGACCGGCACCCTCACCACCACCGGCACGGACGCCGACCCCGGCGACAACGAAGCCGTCCAGCAGCTGCGGATCCTCCAGCCGCGGATCGTCGCGGTCCCGCCGATCGGCAAGCCCGGTTTCGTCACCTCGGTACGCGGTGAGGACTTCCCGCCCGGCGCGCCGGTGCGGTTCACGTGGCAGCCGGGCATCACGGCCGCGGCGGCGCCGACCGTCCCCGGGCAGGACGGCCGGTTCACCGGCCAGCTGCTGATCCTGGCCAAGGACCAGACCGGCCCCCGCGTCATCACCGCGAGCGGCCCCGGCTTCTCCCCGGTGCAGACCGGCTTCCTGGTGGTCGGCGGCACGGTGCAGCCGCCCAACGAGGTGGTCCGACGATGATCCACGAAGTCGACGAGGGGCTGCGCCGGCTGCTCACGGAGTCCGGCCTGGACGCGTCGGGCGTCGAGGTGGTGTTCGACGCGCCGACCCGCGACTGGGCGGCCCGCCGCAGCGCGCCGACGGTGTGCGTGTTCCTGTACGACGTCCGCGAGGACCACACCCGGCGCGCCAGCGGTGCGGGCGAGGTGTACGACGCGGACGGCTTCCTCGCCGCGCGCCGCGCCCCGGCGCGCTGGTTCGAGCTGACGTACCTCGTCACCGCGTGGGCGAGCCGGCCGCAGGACGAACACCGGCTGCTCTCACAGGTGCTGAGGTGTCTGGTGTCCACCGACGCGCTGCCCCCGCACCTGCTCACCGGCTCGCTCGCCGAACTCGGCCTCATCGTGGGCCTGGACGGCGGTGGCACCGGGCTCGACGCGCCCGCCGCCTCGGAGGTGTGGTCGGCGCTGGGCGGCGAGCTGAAACCGTCGCTGGGGCTGCGGGTGAGGGCGCCACTGGCCGGAGCCACGACGGCCGTCGCCCCGCCGGTCACCGAGGGGCTCGTCCTACGCGCCGCGGCCCGGGCCGAACCGGAGGAGCCGCGGTCCGCGCGGCGCCTGCGCTACACGGAGGTGGGCGAGCCCGGTCCGGAGGGCTTCGGCGGCGCCCGGGAGCGGGGGCAGGCCCCCGCTCGCCGCCGACGCGGGGAGCGGCAGCCGTGACGCGGACCGCGGAGCCCCCGGCCGGGACGACGGCCCCGGCTCCCTACCTGTGGACGCGGCTGCGGGTCGTCGAGGAGCGGGTGCGCACGGCCGTCGCGCTCCGGCGTGCCGTCGATCCCGATCCGGACGATCCGTACCGCGGCCAGTACCTCACGCCGGAGGCGGTCGCCCGCGTCCTGGACGAAGGTCACCCGCCCGCCCTGCCCGTGCCGGACGCGCAGGACGCGCAGGACGCGCAGGACGCTCCGCCGCCCGGATCGCCGCTGGCCGTGCTCGGCGCCCGCTTCGCCCTGGCGCCCCTGGACCTGGACCTGCTCCTGGTCGCCCTGGCCCCGGACCTGGACGCCCGCTTCGAGCAGCTCTACGGCTACCTCAACGACGACCTGACGCGCCGCCGGCCCACCGTCGGGCTCGCCCTCGAACTGTGCGGACACAGCGGGCTGTCCGCGGCCCGCTTCCGGTTGGCTCCCACCGCGCCGCTCGTCGCGGGCGGTCTGCTGGAGGTCACCGAGCCCGAACGGCCGCCCCTGTCAAGGGTGCTGACCGTCCCGGACCGGGTCACCGCGCACCTGCTGGGCGACGCGTCGCCCGACCCGCTGCTGACCGGGGTGCTCGGCGGTCCGGCCGACGATCCGGCCGTCGACCCGGCCGAGCTGCGCCGGGCCGCCGCCGCGACCGGGACCGGCACCGGCCACGTCCACCTGCGCACTCGCGGCGGCGATCCCGAGGGGCTGGCCGTCGCCGCGCTGCACGCGGGCGGGCTGCGGCCGCTGGCCCTGGACGCGGCGGCCCTGTCCCACGACCCCCGTGCCGTGCCGGGGCTGGCCCGGGCGGTCGCCCGCGAGGCCCGGCTGCTGGGCGCGGGCGTCCTGCTGGGGCCGGTGGAGGAGCTGCCCGACCGGCCCGACGAGCGGGCCCGTGTCCTGCGCACGCTGTGCGACGCACTGCGCGGCATCCCCTTCCTCACCCACGGGACCAGCGGCTGGGAGCCCGCCTGGGCGGCCGACACCCCCGTCACCCTGACGGTGGCGGCCCCCGCCCCCGACCGGCACGTCGCGCGGTGGCGGCACGCGCTGGAGCGGGCCGGCGCGGGGGTCGGCGAGAGCGGGGCCGGCGCGGGGGTCGGCGAGAGCGGGGCCGACGCGCTCGCCCGGTCCGTCGCCGCGCACCGCCTGGACGCCGGGCAGCTGCGGCGCGCCGCCGGCACCGCGGTGCGCACGGC
>NZ_JBHJUK010000292.1:0-3675 GCF_042266225.1 Kitasatospora sp. NPDC056181 | reverse complement strand
GACCTCGCCGACGCCTGGCTGCGCTACTGCCCGCCCATCCCCGAAACGTCCGCTACCCCCGCTACTCCCGCTACCGCCCAGGTCAGGGCCCTCTTCCCGGTAGCGGAACCGGTAGCGGTAGCGGCTACCAACCCGCCCCCCGCCACCGAAGACCCGGCCGACCTCACCACCGTCGGCTGACCCACCCAATCCGCTACCGCTACCCCATCCGCTACCACCACGCCCCCGCTGACCAGCCCGGTAGCGGGGTAGCGGCGGTAGCGGCACCCAGAAGAACAAGGGACCAGCCGCCCAATCGGATCGATCGGAGCCATCCGTGGCAAAGCAGGAACACCTCAAGCTCCCCGCCGTGCTCGCCGAGATCGACATGTCCCGCAGCGCGTTCTACCGCATGGTCGCGCGCGGCCGAGGACCGAGGCTCCTGAAGCTCCCCAACGGCCAGATCCGCGTCCGCCGGATCGACCTCGATGCCTGGTGGGCCGCCCTGGAGCAGAGCACCGCCGCCTGACACCAACCGTCCCGCTCTCAAGGGACCCCGGCCGCGCGCCGGGGTCCCTTCCCATTGGAGTGCCCTTGCTGACCTATGACGTGACGCTGTACAAGATTCGACAGCGGCCAGGCCGACGCCGGCCGTTCGAGCTGCGATGGAAGGTCGGGCTCAAGCCTCACTCGAAGAGCTACGCCACCATGACCCTCGCCACCGGCCGACTCGCCGAACTGCGTACGGCGATGAAGAAGGGCGAGGAGTTCGACCAGGAGACCGGCCTGCCGGTGTCCGAGCTTCGGAAGCTCAACCAGGTCACGTGGTTCGCCCACGCCAAGCAGTACGCCGAGGCGAAGTGGGAACGGTCGTCAGCGAAGAGCCGAGCCGCCCGCGCCGACGCACTCGCTACCATCACCGAAGCTCTTGTGACGGACCATCGGGGCCAGCCGGACCGCCGCGTACTGCGACGCGCACTGTCCTGCTGGGCATTCAACTTCTCCGAGCAGCAGCCGGAGCCGCCGGAGGAGATCACGACCGCGCTGGCATGGATGACCACCAAGTCGATCGGTCTCACCGAGTTGGACGACTCCGAGACCGTACGGGTCGCGCTGGAGGCTATCGCTCGGCTCCTGACCGGGAAGGTCGCGGCGGACAACACCATCGCCCGCAAGCGCATGGTGCTCAACAACGCTCTTCGGTACGCGGTCGAGCGGCGCCGACTCCCCAGCAACCCGCTCCAGTTCGTCGACTGGACGCCGCCGGACACGGACGATGAGATCGACTTTCGGTGGGTGCCCAGCCCGCAGCAGGGACGGGCGCTGCTCGACGCGGCCGGGCAGGTTTCGGCGCGTGGGCGCCACCTGAAGGCGTTCTACGGGTGCATCCTCTACGGCGCCACTCGGCCGGCCGAGGGCACCAACCTGCGGCTGACCGACTGCACCCTGCCGGAGAGCGGGTGGGGTGAGCTGCTGCTCGGCGGCAGCTCACCCCGGGTCGGCTCGCGGTGGACCGACGACGGGCAGTCGCACGAGGAACGGGGACTGAAGCGACGAGCGCAGAAGGCCACCCGGCCGGTACCGATCCCGCCGGTCCTGGTCCGGCTGCTGCGCGAGCACATCGCCGAATTCGGAGTGTCCCCCGATGGCCGGATCTTCCGCGCGGCCGAGGGTGGGCGGCTGCTGACCAAGGAGACCGCGGCCGTGTGGAAACAGGCTCGCTCCATCGCGTTGACACCCGAAGAGGTGAAGACGCCGCTCGCCAACGTGCCGTACTCGGCACGACACACCGCCGTGTCCGGCTGGCTGGCCGCCGGCGTCGACCAGACCGAGGTGGCCCGTCGGGCGGGGCACAGCGTGGCCGTCCTACTCAAGTTCTACGCGAAGATCATCAACGGTCGTCAGGAGCAGGCGAACAGCAAGATCGAACGGTTCCTGGACGGCGAGGAACCGGCCGCATAGGGCTCAGTGATCACGTTCCATGACTGTTCCACGCCGGTCCACAGTTGGCCCACGGCTGGCCCACACACACTGGTCAGAAGCGGTACACGGGTGGGACACCCTGGCACGGAATCGAAAAGGGCGGGTATCGGCAAGTTGCCGATACCCGCCCTGATCTGGGCTTTCACCACCAGCGGAGAGCGTGGGATTCGAACCCACGGTGACGGGTCACGCCACGACAGTTTTCAAGACTGTTCCCTTAGGCCGCTCGGGCAGCTCTCCAGGCGGAGGTCAGCCTAACGGGTCCGGCGGGGTTCGGTGCACCGGGTTTGGGGAGGTGGCGGGTCAGCTGTCGCCGACGCGCTCGGCGAGGGTGACCTTGGTGGTGAAGGTCTGGCCGTTGCGGGTGTACTCGACGTCCACGGTTTCGCCGGGCTTGTGGGTCCAGATCTTGCTGACCAGGGCGGGACCGTTCTCGATCGGGCTGCCGCCGAGCTTGGTGATGACGTCGCCCGGCTTGAGGCCGGCCTTGTCGGCGGCGCCGCCGGGGGTGACGGCGGGGGTGCCCTGGATGTCGCGCGTCTGGATCTGCGCGCCGTCGCCCTTGTAGTCGTCGTTGCGCAGGACGTCGAGCTTCGCGTACACGGGCTTGCCGGTCTTGATCAGCGTGTCGGCGACCCACCGGGCCTGGTTGATCGGGATCGCGAAGCCGAGACCGATGCTGCCGGCCCGGCCGTTGCTGGAGGTGTTGGACTGGATCGCCGAGTTGATGCCCATCACCGCGCCGCTGGAGTCCAGCAGCGGGCCGCCGGAGTTGCCGGGGTTGATGGAGGCGTCGGTCTGCAGGGCGTTCATGTACGAGGACTGGGCGCCGGTCTCGTCGCCGGACGCGACCGGACGGTCCTTGGCGCTGATGATGCCGGTGGTGACGGTGGACTCCAGGCCGTACGGGGCGCCGATGGCGATGGTGGAGTCACCGACGTTGACCTTGTCGGAGTCGGCCAGCGGAAGGGGCGTCAGCTTGCCCTTCGGCGGGTTGTCGAGCTTGACCACGGCGACGTCGTAGCCCTCGGCGCGGCCGAGCACGGAGGCGCTGTAGGAGTTGCCGTCGGCGAACTTGACGGTCAGTTTGCCACCGTTGGAAGCGGGGGCGACGACGTGGTTGTTGGTGAGGATGTGGCCCTCGGTGTCGAAGACGAAGCCGGTGCCGGTGCCGGACTCGCCGTTGCCCTGCGCCTTGATGGTGACGACGCTGGGCAGCGCCTTCTGCGCGATGCCGGCGACGGAGCCGGGGGCGGGCTCGTTCTTCTGCGGGCTGCTGGCCTGGACGGTGGTGCTCCGGTGGTCGTCCGAGGCGAGGATGCCGTTGCCGTCGCGGTCGGCGACGGCGACACCGAGCGCGCCGCCGGCCACACCGGCGACCAGGGCGACGGCGGCGATCAGGGCGATCAGGCCGCCGCGCTTCTTGCGCGGGCCGCCGGGCTCGGGGGCGCCGGGGTACTCGCCCGGGTAGCCGAGCGGGCCGCCGGGGTAGCCGGGGCCGCCGGGCGTGCCGGCACCGCCGCCGGTGGCGTCGTGCATGCCCCAGCCGCCGAGCGGCTGGCCGGCGCCGAACGGGTGGTGCTGGCCGGGGGCCGCGGGCGCGCCCGGTGCCGCCGGGGCGCCGTACGGGTCGTGGCCGGGGGCGGCCGCCGCGACGGGGGCGGCGGGCGCCGCGGGAGCGGCCGGGGCGGCGTACGGGTTGCCGGCCGGAGC
>NZ_JBHJUK010000291.1:0-3703 GCF_042266225.1 Kitasatospora sp. NPDC056181 | reverse complement strand
TTTTCTGGGGGGTTGTGATTTGTTTATCCGACCCCGGGCGGGGGCTACCCCAGTTCCCCCGGCCCGGCCTTCGGCACTCCCCGGATGAGGACAGAGCACTGGACACGGAATTCCCGCCCCCGCAGGCCCGGCCCGCGATCGACGACACCGCCATGCGCACCGCCCACACGGCCGTGTCCGACCGGGAGCGGGTGAGAGCCGTGTCCCAGAGGTTCTCGCTGCTCGCCGACCCCGGCCGCCTCGCCCTGCTCATCGCCGTTCACCGGGCCGGGCCGATCTGCGTCACCGACCTCGCCCTCGCGACCGGGATCCGCGACACCACGGTGTCCCAGGCCCTCCGGCTGCTGCGCGTCACCGGCATCGTGTCGGCCGCCCGGGACGGCCGGACCGTCCGCTACGTCCTCCGCGACCCGCAGATCGCCCGGCTGCTCGACCGCGTCTGACCCACGCTCAGGAATCTTGCTGCGGCACGCGACGGGACGGGTGGCCCGGCGGGTTCACTCGCGTGGCCTCCCGGCCCGGGGGTCGGGGTCGGGTAGCGCGGGGTACGGGACGAAGGTGCTGCTGTGCTCGTCGACCGCGAGCGGGCGGCCGATGGCGGGCGCGGCGCGTTGCGGGCAGCCCGGGCGTTCGCACACCTTGCAGCCGAGACCGATCGGGGTGGCGGCCTGCGCGTCCCCCAGATCCAGCCCCGCCGAGTACACGAGCCGCGAGGCGTGGCGGATCTCGCAGCCGAGGCCGATGGCGAAGGTCTTGCCGGGGTGCCCCCAGCCACCGGGCGAGCGGGTGACCGCGCGGGCCGTCCACAGGTAGCGCCGGCCGTCCGGCATGGCGGCGACCTGGACGTGGACCCGGCCCGGCGAGGCGAAGGCCTCGTAGACGTTCCAGAGCGGGCAGGTGCCACCGGTGCGGGAGAAGTGGAAGTCGGTGGCGGACTGGCGTTTGGAGACGTTGCCGGCCCGGTCGACCCGCACGAAGGAGAACGGCACCCCGCGCAGCCGGGGCCGCTGCAGCGTGCTGAGCCGGTGGCAGACCGTCTCGTAGCCGACGCCGAAGTGGTCGGCGAGGTGCTCGATGTCGTAGCGCGCGGCCTCGGCCTCGACGTGGAACGCGGTGTAGGGGAGAACCAACGCGGCGGCGAAGTAGTTGGCGAGGCCGATCCGGGTGAGCGACCAGGCGGTGGACCCCTCCGGGCTGTCCTGGGCGGCGAGTTCGGACAGCAACGGGTCGTGTTCGAGGTAGGCGAGCTGGGTGGCCATCCGGAACGCCTGCTGGCCCGGGCGCAGCCGGTCCGACAGGTGCAGGACCCTGGTGCGGGGGTCGTACCGGTGCAGGCGCTCGCCTCCGGCGACGGTCCGCACGCCGTGGCCCGAGACGAGGCGCTCGGCCAGAACCGCTCGGACCTCCCCGCGGCGGAGGCCGATGGCCGTCGCCAACTCCTCTGCCGCGGTGTCGAGTTCGTCGAGGTAGTTCCGGCGGCGGTAGAAGAACTCGCGGACCTTCTCGTGCGGGTTGAGGGCGTCGGCCACCGGGCCGCGTTCCCCGGCGAGGACGGCGAGTTGCTCGGAGACCGCCCGCCGGCTGCGGCCGAGGTCCATGAGCAGCCGCGCCACGGCGGGCAGCCGCGCGGCCAGCTCGTCGAGGTCGCCGGCGGTGACCCGGCCGGCGGCGACCTCCTCGCCGAGCGCGTCGCGCAGTTCGGCGGTGAGCCGGGCGCTGTCCGGCGGGGCGAAGTACCCGACCTCGACCCCGAAGGCCTCGGTGAGGCGCAGCAGGACGGGCACGGTGAGCGGGCGGGCGTCGTGCTCCAGCTGGTTGAGGTAGCTGGGCGAGAGATCGATCAGCCGGGCGAGGGCGGCCTGGCTGAGGCCGCGCTCCTCGCGCAGGCGGCGCAGCCGGGCACCGGCGAAGGCCTTTCCCATCGTGTCGTTCTCCCCCACTGCGCGCATCGGCCGACCGAGTGGGCGCAGCCTAACCGGAGGACGCAGGGCCGGGTCGTCGCAACCTTCGCAGATTCGCCGGGGATCGTTCGCAGAAGTTGGCAGCGGTCCACCGGTGACGGCGGCTCCGCGGGCTGCCAGAGTCGGTGGTGCGGCCGGGAGGTGCGCAGGACAGCGGCGAAAGACCAGGTCAGTCACGGCCGGGAACGCTGTCCGGGCATCCACGTCCTGCGGTGTTCCACCGCCGCCCGGCACCACCCGGCCGCCCACTCGCCCTTGCGGTGAGGTGCGTCACATCCTTCGCAACGAGCACCCCTGGGGAGCAGACCCATGACTCAGTCGGTTCGGCAGCAGCAGGATCAGCGCGCGGCGGGGCTCGCCGCCCGGTGGGCCTCCGACCCCCGTTGGGCGGGCGTCGAGCGCAGCTACACGGCGGCCGACGTGGTGCGCCTGTCCGGCACGGTGCGCGAGGAGCACACCCTGGCCCGGCGCGGCGCCGAGCGCCTGTGGCGGCAACTGCACGAGCAGGACTACGTCCACGCCCTCGGCGCGCTCACCGGCGGACAGGCCGTCCAGATGGTGAAGGCCGGGCTGAAGGCGATCTACCTGTCCGGCTGGCAGGTGGCGGCCGACGCCAACCAGGCGGGCCAGACCTACCCGGACCAGAGCCTCTACCCCGCCAACTCCGTTCCCCAGGTGGTCCGCAGGATCAACAACGCCCTGCTGCGCGCCGACGGGATCGACGCCGCCGAGGGCAACGACGGCCCCGACTGGCTGGTGCCGATCGTGGCCGACGCCGAGGCCGGCTTCGGCGGGCCGCTGAACGCCTTCGAGCTCACCAGGGGCATGATCGCCGCCGGTGCCGCGGGCATCCACTACGAGGACCAGCTCGCCTCCGAGAAGAAGTGCGGCCACCTCGGCGGCAAGGTGCTCGTCCCCACGGTCCAGCACATCCGCACGCTCAACTCGGCCCGTCTGGCGGCCGACATCGCCGGCGTGCCGACCGTGATCGTGGCCCGCACCGACGCGCTCGCCGCCAACCTGCTGACCACCGACGTGGACGAGCGCGACGCCCGTTTCTGCACGGGCGAGCGCACCGCCGAGGGGTTCCACCGGGTCGAGCCCGGCATGGCGCCGGTGATCTCCCGCGGCCTCGCCTTCGCCCCGTACGCCGACCTGATCTGGGTCGAGACCGGCACCCCGGACCTCGCCCAGGCCCGGGAGTTCGCCGAGGCGCTCAAGGCCGAGTACCCGGACAAGATGCTGGCCTACAACTGCTCGCCGTCCTTCAACTGGAAGGCCGCCCTGGACGACGACCAGATCGCCAAGTTCCAGCGGGAGTTGGGCGCGATGGGCTACCGCTTCCAGTTCATCACGCTGGCCGGCTTCCACGCGCTCAACCACTCGATGTTCCAGCTGGCCCGCGGCTACGCCGAGCACGGCATGACGGCCTACGTCGACCTGCAGGAGGCCGAGTTCGCCGCGGTGGCGGACGGCTACACGGCCGTCAAGCACCAGCGCGAGGTCGGCACCGGCTACTTCGACCTGGTCTCCACGGCACTCAACCCGCACGCGGAGACCCTCGCGCTCACCGGCTCCACCGAGGCCGAGCAGTTCCACTGAGCCACCCTGGCGGCCTCGTTGGGGACGAGCCGCCGTCCACCCCCACCCCCCCCGGCGGGGGACTTGGTGGTGGCCCCCGCGCCCCGCCCCCCCCCCCCCAACAGTGACCATTTATATTAATGCGGGGTAAAAAATAAGAA
>NZ_JBHJUK010000290.1:1944-3706 GCF_042266225.1 Kitasatospora sp. NPDC056181 | reverse complement strand
TCGTCCAGGTCCACCAACGGCAGCATCCCCGGCGTGATCTCCTCCGCACCCTCGGGAATCAGGTTCGCCGGCACCACCACCTGCTCCGGAGCCCCAACCACCGCCAGACCAGCCGGAGTCGGACTCTGGAACAACGCCCGCACCGACACCGACACACCACGCCCACGCAACAACTCCACCAACGACACCGCCAACAGCGAATGCCCACCCAACGCGAAGAAGTCGTCATCCACACCCACACCCTCAAGCCCCAGCACCTCCCCGAACGCGGCACACAGGACCTCCTCCTCCACCGTCACCGGACCCCGGCCCCCACCCACCACCGCAGCAAAGTCCGGCACCGGCAACGCCCGACGATCCAACTTCGCATTCGCCGTCAACGGCAAAGCGTCCAACACCACCACCGCCGACGGCACCATGTACGACGGCAACCGCCCGACCGCGAACTCCCGCACCACACCCGCAAGATCAGCACCACCAACACCACCCGCCGGCACCACATACGCCACCAGCCGACGATCCCCCACCACATCCTCACGCACCACCACCGCCACCTGCCCCACACCCACACACCCCGCCAGCACACCCTCCACCTCACCCGGCTCCACCCGGAACCCCCGCACCTTCACCTGCTCATCCACCCGCCCAACAAACAACAACCGCCCATCCACACCCCACCGCACCCGGTCCCCCGTCCGATACATCCGCTCACCACCCCCCACAAACGGACACGCCACAAACCGCTCCGCCGTCAACCCCGAACGCCCCACATACCCCCGCGCCACACCAGCCCCCGCCACATACAACTCCCCCACCACACCCCGCGGAACAGGCTCCAAAAACTCATCCAGCACAAACAACCGCGAATTCTCCAACGCCCCACCCAACGGCAACACCGAACCCAAACCCACCACCGACCCCACCACACCCTGCGTCGCACACAACGTCACCTCCGTCGGCCCGTACAAATGCCGCACCACCACACCCTCACACGCCTCCAACACCCGCCCCACCGCACCCACCGGCACCACATCCCCACCCGTCAACACCTCACGCACCCCCGCAAAACACCCCGGATCCACCTCCGCCACCACCCGGAACAACCCCGCCGTCACATGCACATGCGACACCCCGAACCCACCCACCAAACCCCGCAACACACCCGCATCCACCCCACCCACCGGAGCCACCACCACCGCAGCCCCCGACAACAACGCCACCCACACCTCATACGACGACGCATCAAACGCATGCGGCGCCACGAACAACACCCGCGACCCCACCCCCAAACCCCAATCCGCCCCCAACACCAACTCCACAACATCCCGCTGCCGCGCCACCACACCCTTCGGCACACCCGACGAACCCGACGTATACATCACATACACACCACCATCCACCCCAACCCCCGACACCACCCCCGGCAAACCCCCCAAACCCTCCAACTCCCCCACCACACCAACCCCATCCACCACCACCACATCCACACCCGAACCCGAACCCGCACCCACCAACCACCCCGGAACCACCCCCACACACGACTCCGACGTCACCACCCACCCCACACCCGCATCCCCCAACACCAACCCCACCCGCTCCACCGGCCACCCCACATCCACCGGCACATACACACCCCCCGCCTTCACCACCGCCAACAACACCACCAACAAATCCACCCCACGCTCCATCACCACACCCACCAACGACTCCGCCCCCACACCCCGACCCACCAACAACCGCGCCAACCGCTCAGCCCGCTCGT
>NZ_JBHJUK010000290.1:0-1848 GCF_042266225.1 Kitasatospora sp. NPDC056181 | reverse complement strand
CCAACAAATCCACCCCACGCTCCATCACCACACCCACCAACGACTCCGCCCCCACACCCCGACCCACCAACAACCGCGCCAACCGCTCAGCCCGCTCATCCAACTCACCGAACGACAACTCCACCCCATCCCCCACCACCGCCACCGCACCCGGCGACTCCACCACCCGCTCCGCCCACAACCCCGCCAACGTCACACCACCACCACCACGCACCCCACCCGACAACCCCTCCAACAACCCCACCCGCTCCCCCACACCCAACACACCCACACCCGACACCCGCACCCCCACATCCACCACCACCAACTCCAACACCCGCACCAACCGCCCCACCAACACCTCCACCGACCCCACCTCGAACAGATCCGCCGAGGCCACGAAGCGCCCGCGGACGCCCGCGGGAGAACCGTCGGCGTCGAACTCCTCGCCCACGAACAGCTCAAGGTCGAACTTGGCCGTCGTCGACCCCGTCGGCAGCGGCTCCACGCTCAGTCCGGGCAGCTTCAGCCCCGCCGAAGCGGTGTTCTGGACGGTGAGCATCACCTGGAAGAGCGGGTGACGGGCCAGCGAGCGGGCCGGCGCCAGCTCCTCCACCAGGCGATCGAAGGGCACGTCCTGGTGGTCCAGGGCGTTCAGACCCGTCTCCCGGACGCGCTCCAGCACCTCCGACAGGGTCGGGTCCCCGGACAGGTCGGTGCGCATCACGAGCGTGTTGATGAAGAAGCCGACCAGGTCGTCGAAAGCCTCGTCGGTGCGGCCGGCCACCGCCGCACCGATCGGGATGTCGGTGCCCGCGCCCAGCCGGTTCAGCGTCACCGCCAGCGCCGCCTGGAGCACCATGAACAGCGTCGCACCGTGCTCGCGCGCGACCCCCAGCAGCTTCGCGTGCAGGTCCGCCGGAAGGTCGAGCGCCACCTGGTGGGCACGGTGGGAGGCGACGGCCGGGCGCGGGTGGTCGGCCGGGAGCTCCAGCTCCTCCGGCGCCCCCGCGAGCACCGCACGCCAGTGCTCCGTCTGGCGGGCGAGCAGGCTCTGCGGGTCGTCCCGGTCGCCCAGCAACTCGCGCTGCCACAGGGCGTAGTCGGCGTACTGGACGGGCAGCGGCTCCCAGTCGGGGGACCGGCCGGCCGCCCGCGCCGTGTAGGCGACGGAGAGGTCCCGGGCCAGCGGCGCCGCCGAGGAGCCGTCCCATGCGATGTGGTGGACCACCAGCACCAGCAGGTGCTCCCCGGGTGCCGAGCCGAACAGCCAGGCCCGCAGCGGGATTTCGGTGCCGAGGTCGAAGGCGTGACGCCCGGCCTCGGCGACGGCACCCGCGAGCTCCTCGGGTGCGACCTCGGTGCGGGTCAGCTCGAAGCCGGTCCCGTCCACCGGGAGGATCCGCTGGTACGGCTCGCCGTCGGCCTCCGGGAAGACGGTGCGGAGCACCTCGTGGCGGCCGATCACGTCCCGCAGCGCCTCGGCCAGCGCTTCACGGTCCAGCTCACCGGAGAGCCGTAGCGCGGTCGGAACGTTGTAGACGGTGTTGCGGCCTTCCAGCTTCGCCAGGAACCAGAGCCGGCGCTGTGCGAACGACAACGGGATCATCGGGACTCCTCCTGCTTGCGCATCGGCCGCAGCGCGGGCCTAGCACTGGACTCTTGACTGGCGTGTTCGGTGATCCAGGCCGCGAGCGCGGCCGGTGTGGGGGCGGTGAAGACCGTCCGGATGGGCAGTTCCAGACCGAGTTCGATCCGGACTTCGTTGGCGAGTCGGGTGGCCAGGAGGGAGTGCCCGCCGAGGGCGAAGAAGTCGTCCTCGACCCCGACCTCCGCCAGACCCAGCACCCGGGCGAACACCGCACACAG
>NZ_JBHJUK010000289.1:0-3814 GCF_042266225.1 Kitasatospora sp. NPDC056181 | reverse complement strand
CCGCACCCGGCGACCCCGCCACCCGACCCGCGAACAACGCCGGCACCAGCGCCCCCGGCACCACACGACCCGTGTCGTTCCACCCCTCCAGAACCCGGGCCCGCTCGTCGGCCTCCAGCACCTCGACCGCCGAGAGCCGGGTGTCCGGCTCGTCGGCGACCGTATCCAGGACGCGCAGCAGCCGGATCACCAGCTGCTGCGCGGTCTCGGGGTCGAACAGGTCGGCCGCCGCGACGAGCGCGCCGCGGAGCCCCGCCGGTGCGCCGTCGGGGCCGAACGCCTCGCCGAGGCTGACGTCCAGGTCGAACTTGGCCGCCGCCGTGCTCGCGGCGAGCGGGCCGACGCGCAGCCCCGGCAGCTCCATGGCCGCGTTCCCGGCGCCGGCGACGGAGCCGGTGTTCTCAAGGGTGAGCATGACCTGGAACAGCGGGTGGCGGGCCAGCGAGCGGACCGGGGCGAGTTCCTCGACCAGTCGCTCGAACGGCACGTCCTGGTGCGCGAACGCGTCCAGGCCGGTCTGCCGGACCCGCTCCAGCACCTCGCCGAAGGTCGGGTCACCGGAGAGGTCGGTGCGCAGCACCAGGGTGTTGATGAAGAAGCCGACCAGGTCGTCCAGTGCCTCGTCCGTGCGCCCGGCGACCGCCGCGCCGATCGGGATGTCGGTGCCCGCGCCGAGACGCGACAGGGTCACCGCGAGCGCGGCCTGGAGCACCATGAACAGCGTCACCCCCCGCTCGCGTGCGACGGTCAGCAGTCGGGCGTGCAGCTCGGCCGGGATCTCCAGCCCCGTCTCGTGGCCCCGGTAGGAGGGGGCGGCGGGGCGTGGCCGGTCGGCGGGCAGGGCGAGCTCCTCCGGCACGCCGGCCAGGGCCTCGCGCCAGTACCCCACCTGGCGGGCGAGCAGGCTCCCCGGGTCGTCCTCCGCCCCGAGCAGCTCACGCTGCCACAGGGCATAGTCCGCGTACTGCACCGGCAGCGGAGACCAGTCCGGCGCCCGGCCCGCCAGCCGCGCCGCATAGGCGACCGTCAGATCACGCGCCAACGGACCCGTCGACCAGCCGTCCCCCGCAATGTGGTGCATCAGCACCACCAGGACGTGCTCGTCCGCGCCCAACCCGAACAGCCGGGCCCGGAACGGGATCTGCTCGGACAGGTCGAACGCCTGGCGCACCGCGCCGGTCACGGCCTCGACCAGGTCGTCGGCCCGGATGTCGGTGACGGCCAGTTCGAAGCCGCTCTTCTCCACGGGCAGGACCTGCTGGTGGGGCTGCCCGTCGGTGACGTGGAAGACCGTGCGCAGCACCTCGTGCCGGGTGACCACGTCCTTCAGTGCGGCGTCGAGTGCCGCGCGGTCGAGCTCCCCGGTCAGGCGCAGGGCCATCGGGATGTTGTAGGTGGCGCTCGGGCCTTCGAGCCGGCCGAGGAACCAGAGCCGGCGCTGGGCGAAGGAGAGCGGTATCCGTTCGGGGCGCTCGGCGGCCGTCAGTGCGGTGCGGCCGCGGGTCGCACGGGTCAGCCAGGCGGCGAGGGCGGCCGGGGTCGGGCTGTCGAAGAGGACCCGGATCGGCAGTTCCACGCCGAGGACGGCGCGGACCCGGCTGACCAGGCGGGTCGCCAGGAGCGACTGGCCGCCGAGGGTGAAGAAGTCGTCGTCGGTGCCGACCGCGGGCAGCCCGAGGACGTGGGCGAAGGCCTGGCAGAGGAGTTCCTCCTGTGCGTCGGCCGGTCCTCGTCCGGTTCGTGTCCCGCCGGTGTGCTCGGGGGCTGGCAGGGCCTTGCGGTCGAGCTTGCCGTTGACGGTGAGCGGCAGGGCGTCCAGGACGACGACGGCGGACGGCACCAGGTGTTCGGGCAGCCGTTCGGCGGCGGCCTCGCGCACCTGGTCGGCCAGGCGGACCGGGTCGGCGTCCGCCTCGGCGGGTACGACGTAGGCGACCAGCCGGGTGTCGCCCGGGGAATCCTGCCGGGCGACGACCGCCGCCTGCGCCACTCCGTGGTGGGCCAGGACCGCGGCCTGAACTTCACCGGGCTCGATCCGGAAGCCCCGGATCTTCACCTGCTCGTCCGCCCGCCCCAGGTACTCCAGCAGCCCCTCCGTACTCCACCGCGCCACGTCCCCCGACCGGTACATCCGCGCACCCGCCTCGAAGGGGCACGCCACGAACCGCTCCGCCGTCAACCCAGGCCGACCCACGTACCCGCGCGCCACCTGCGCACCCGCGATGTACAACTCACCCGCCACACCAGGCGGCACCGGCCGCAGGCACTCGTCCAGCACGTACAACCGCGTGTTCGCCACCGGACGACCCACCGGCACCGCATCACCCACCCGGTCACCGGACGCCACCTCGAACACACAGCAACCCACCACCGTCTCCGTGGGCCCGTACTCGTTCACCGCCACAACCCCCGGCGCACCCGCCAACCAGGCACGCACCTCAGCACCCGCCAACGCCTCACCACCCACCACCCACCGCCGCGCACCCCGCGCCCCCGCACCACCCGGCAACAACTCAGCCAACAACGGCAGATGCGCCGGCACCACCTTCACCAACCCGAAACCATTACCCCCATCCAGCAGTTCGGCCAGGCCCTGCGCACCACCGGCCTCACTCACCACCACCGCCGACCCCGACACCAACGGCACCACCACACTCGTCACCGTCAGGTCGAACGCCAACGACGAATGCAACGGCGCACCACCACCCCCCGCCATCCCGTACGCACCCACAGCCCACGACACATAGTTCGCCAACCCGCCGTGCGTGACCGCCACACCCTTCGGACGCCCCGTCGAACCCGACGTGTAGATCACATACGCCAGCCCGTCCGCGCCCACCGTGACACCCGGCGCAGTGACCGGCAGTCCGGCCAGCTGCATCCGCACCAACGCACCGTCCAACGCCACCAGACGCATCCGCCCCGCCGGCAGATCGTCCAGCAACTCCTCCGTCGTCAGCGTCAGCACCGCCCGGCTGTCACGCAGCATGAACGCCACCCGCTCCGCCGGATACTCCGGATCCACCGGCAGATACCCCGCCCCCGCCTTCCACACCGCGAGGACCGCCACCACCATCTCCACACCCCGCGGCAAGCACAGACCCACCAACGACTCCGCACCCACCCCCTGCGCCACCAAGTACCGCGCCAACCGGTTCGCCCGCGCATCCAGCTCCGCGAACGACACCTCCACCCCGTCGCACGACACCGCCACCGCACCCGGCACCCGCGCCACCTGCGCCTCGAACAGAGCGGGCACCAGACCACCCGGCAGCTCGACCGCCGTCGCGTTCCACTCCTCCACCACCAGCGCACGCTCACGCGCACCCAACACCCCCACCGCCGACAACCGCGTGTCCGGGGCCTCCTCCAACGCGGAGACGACGCCGGCCAGGGCGGTGTGCAACAGGTCGCACACCCGGCCGGCCTCCGCCGGTGCCACGGCGTGCACGGTCAGGACGAAGCCGGAGCCCATGTCGCCGACCGAGACGTTCAGGGGGTAGTTCGAGCGGTCCCACAGGTAGAGCTGCTCGATGCCTTCGAGCCCTCCCTCGTTCCCGGTCTCCGGTCGCCGCGTGGCGCCCTGGCTGTAGCGGTAGTTGAAGACCGAGGTGAACAGCGGGCTGCCGCCGGGCACACCGCTGGCCCGCTGCGCCACGGCGAGCGGGGCGTGTTCGTGCACGAGCAGTTCGGCCAGCTGGTGGCGCAGGCCGTCAAGTGCCTCGTCGACCGTGGCCGACCCGACCCGGACACGGACCGGGAGCGTGTTGATGAACAGGCCGGGGACGCGGTCGGATCCGGCGCCGGCGTTCAT
>NZ_JBHJUK010000288.1:0-3988 GCF_042266225.1 Kitasatospora sp. NPDC056181 | reverse complement strand
AAACCCGCGCAGAGGACCTCCTCACGGGCGGTCGCCGGAGCACGGCCTCCCCCTGCGGCGTACTCGGGGGCGGGCAGGGCCCCGCGGTCCAGCTTCCCGTTCACCGTCAGCGGCAGCACGTCCAGGACCACGACGGCGGACGGGACCAGGTAGGACGGCAGCAGATCGGTCGCGAACGCCCGCACCGTGGCCGGGAGTTCGGTGGCGGACCGGCCGTCGGCAGGGACCACGTAAGCCACCAGCCGGGTGTCACCGGGGGTGTCCTCGCGGGCGACGACCGCCGCCTGCGCCACGCCGGCACACGCCGACAACGCCGCACTCACCTCACCCGGCTCCACCCGGAACCCGCGGATCTTCACCTGCTCATCCGCCCGCCCCGCGAACACCAGCCGGCCGTCCGGCGTCCAGCGCGCCCGGTCACCGGTGCGATACATCCGCCCGCCCGCCACGCCACCGAACGGCGCCGCAACGAACCGCTCCGCCGTCAACCCCGACCGGCCCGCGTACCCGCGCGCCAACTGCCCGCCCGCGACATACAGATCACCCGGCACACCCACCGGCACCGGCTGCAAACGCTCGTCCAACACATAGACCCGGGCACCCGCCACCGGCGCGCCCATCGGCACCGCCGACTCCGTACCGTCGATCCGCCCCGCCGTCACCATCACGGTCGACTCCGTCGGACCGTAGGTATTCACCAGCCGCCGGCCCTGGGACCAGAGCTGCGCCTGCTCACGGCTGATCGGCTCCGCACCCACCAACAGCGTCGACACGTCCGGCAACCCGGCAGGGTCGAGGACGGCGAGCAGGGACGGGACGACGCTCGCCGCCTCCACCTGGTTCTCGCGCAGCATCCGCGCCAGCAGGGTCGTGTCCGCGCGCTCGGCCGCCGACGCGACCACCAGGGTCGCGCCCGCCGAGAGCGTCACGGCCAGGTCCAGCACCGACGCGTCGAAGCTGAACGACGCGAACTGCAACACCCGCACCCCGGGCGCCGCACCCAGCTCCGGTGACAACGCCGCCACCATCGACGCCACCGCACCGTGCGAAACCGCCACACCCTTCGGCACACCCGTCGAACCCGACGTATAGATCACATAGGCAAGCTGCTCCGCACCCACGACGACGTCCGGTGCCGTCGACGGCCGCCCGGCGACCTCCGGAGCATCCAGGGACAGACCACCCCGGCCCACCACCACCGACGCACCGCTGTCCGCGAGCATGAACTCCAGCCGCTCCGCCGGATACTCCGGATCCAACGGCACATACGCCGCCCCCGCCTTCCAGGTCGCGAGGATCGCCGCCACCATGTCCACGCCCCGCGGCAGGCACAGACCCACCACCGACTCCGCACCCACCCCCATCGCGATCAGCTGATGCGCCAACCGGTTCGCCCGCGCATCCAACTCCCCGTACGACACCTCCACACCCTCGAACACCACCGCCACCGCACCCGGCGACCCCGCCACCCGACCCGCGAACAACGCCGGCACCAACCCCCCCGGCACCACACGACCCGTGTCGTTCCACCCCTCCAACACCCGGGCCCGCTCACCGGCCTCCAGCACCTCCACGGCGCTCAGTGCCACCCCGGGGTCGGTGGTCACCGTGCCGACCACGCGCGCCAGGCGCTCGCCGAGCCGGGCGACCGACTCCGCATCGAAGAGGTCCGCCGAGCCCTTCACCACACCACGCAGTCCCGCCGGGGCGCCGTCCGCGTCGAACACCTCGGCCGCGGTCACCTCCAGGTCGAACTTCACCGTGGCCAGTGCGGACCCCTGCCCCGCCGGTAGCCCCGAGGCCTTCAGGCCGGGCAGCTCCAGCACGGCCTGGGCGTTGTTCTGCAGGGTGAGCATCACCTGGAACAGCGGGTGGCGCGCCAGCGAACGGACCGGCGCCAGCTCCTCCACCAGCCGCTCGAACGCCACGTCCTGGTGCCCGAGCGCCGACAGACCCGTCTCCCGCACCTGCTCCAACACCTGCGTGAACGTCGGGTCACCGGACAGGTCGGTCCGCAGGACGAGCGTGTTGACGAAGAAGCCGACCAGGTCGTCCAGCGCCTCGTCCGTCCGCCCGGCGACCGCCGAGCCCACCGGGATGTCGGTGCCCGCGCCGAGGCGGTTCAGCGTCACCGCCAGCGCCGCCTGGAGCACCATGAAGACCGTGACGCCCTCAGCGTGCGCGACCTCCACCAACCGCGCGTGCACCTCGGCCGGGAGCTCCCAGGGCACCGAGTGACCACGGTGCCCCGCCGTCGCCGGGCGTGGCCGGTCGGCGGGCAGTGCGAGCTCCTCCGGCACGCCGGCCAGGGCCTCGCGCCAGTACCCCACCTGGCGGGCGAGCAGGCTCTCCGGGTCGTCCTCCGCCCCGAGCAACTCACGCTGCCACAGCGCGTAGTCCGCGTACTGCACCGGCAGCGGAGACCAGTCCGGCGCCCGGCCCGCCAGCCGCGCCGCATAGGCGACCGTCAGATCACGCGCCAACGGACCCGTCGACCAGCCATCCCCAGCAATGTGGTGCATCAGCACCACCAGGACGTGCTCGTCCGCGCCCAACCCGAACAGCCAGGCCCGGAACGGGATCTGCTCGGACAGGTCGAACGCGTGTCCCGTCGCCGCTGCCACCGCGTCGTCCAGCTGCTCGCGGGCGATCTCGACCACGGAAAACTCCCCTGCCACGTCCGCGAGATCAAGGACGTGTTGGCAGGGCTCCCCGTCGGTCATCGGGAACACCGTCCGCAGCACCTCGTGGCGGCCGATCACGTCCCGCAGCGCCGCTGCCAGCGCCTCCCGGTCCAACTCGCCCGCGAGCCGTGCGGTCAAGGGGATGTTGTAGGTCGGGCTCGGGCCCTCCAGCTGCCCCAGGAACCAGAGCCGACGTTGCGCGAACGACAGCGGCACCCGCTCCGGACGGGCCATCGGCGCGAGCGCGGTACGTCCACGCGTCGCCTCGCCGACGAGCCAGGCCGCGAGGGCCGCAGGAGTCGGACGCTCGAACAACACCCGGATCGGCAGCTCCAGACCCAGCACCGCACGCACGCGGCTGACCAGGCGGGTCGCCAGCAGGGAGTGACCGCCGAGGGCGAAGAAGTCGTCCTCCGCCCCGACGGCCGGCAGGCCGAGGATGTGGGCGAAGGCGGCGCACAGGATCTCCTCCTGCACCGATGCCGGGCCGCGGCTTGTGGCGGCGGTGTGTTCGGGGTCGGGCAGGGCCCTGCGGTCCAGCTTCCCGTTCACGGTCAGCGGCAGCGCGTCGAGGACGACGACGGCGGACGGGACCAGGTAGGAGGGCAGCAGGTCGGTCGCGAACGCCCGCACCGTGGCCGGGAGTTCGGTGGCGGACCGGCCGTCGGCAGGGACGACGTAGGCCACCAGCCGGGTGTCACCGGGGGTGTCCTCGCGGGCGACGACCGCCGCCTGCGCCACGCCGGCACACGCCGACAGCGCGGCACTCACCTCACCCGGCTCCACCCGGAACCCGCGGATCTTCACCTGCTCGTCCGCCCGCCCCGCGAACACCAGCCGCCCGTCCGGCGTCCAGCGCGCCCGGTCACCGGTGCGGTACATCCGCCCGCCCGCCACGCCACCGAACGGCGCCGCAACGAACCGCTCCGCCGTCAGCCCGGCGCGGCCCGCGTACCCGCGCGCCAACTGCCCGCCCGCGACATACAGATCCCCCGGCACACCCACCGGCACCGGCTGCAACCGCTCGTCCAACACGTACACGCGGGTATTGGCCACCGGCGCGCCCATCGGCACCGCCGACTCCATACCGTCGATCCGCCCGGCGGTGACCATCACGGTCGACTCCGTCGGACCGTAGGTGTTCACCAGCCGCCGGCCCTGGGACCAGAGCTGCGCCTGCTCACGGCTGATCGGCTCCGCACCCACCAGCAGCGTCGACACGTCCGGCAACCCGGCAGGGTCGAGGACGGCGAGCAGGGACGGGACGACGCTGGCCGCGCTCACGCGGCTGTCGCGCAGCATCC
>NZ_JBHJUK010000287.1:0-4093 GCF_042266225.1 Kitasatospora sp. NPDC056181 | reverse complement strand
GTGTCCCGGGCGCGGGACCGCGGCCGGGCCCGCCGGTCCACACATGGTGCGCCCGGGGGGCCCTGCCGCGTACTGCGGGAGCGGGCTCAGCCCTGGTCGGCCCCGGCGCCGAGCCGGTGCCGGCCGTGCGGGTCGGCCTCGGGGCTGTCGTCGGCGGCGGTGCGGCCGCGGTGGCGGCCGTGCGACGCGGTGTCCTCGGCCGTGGTCTCGTCGGCGTCGGTCCCGTTGGCCGCGGGTCCGGTGGTGTCGGTGAGGGTGTCGGACATCAGAATCGTCTTCCGTGCGAGGGTGCAGGTGTGTCGGCGCCCGACGGGCGCCGCGGGCGGCGGGCGGGCGTGTGGCCGGCATGACCGGGCGCGCTAACAGCGCCGGAGCCGGTGATCACGGCCCGCGCCCCGGCCACCATAACGGCCGGAACGGGCGAGATCCTATCGAGATCACGTCGGGTGGCCCGCGAACGGCGCGGCGCCGCGCTGCCCGGCCGATCCCAACCAGTGGCCCACCAGTTCGCGGTAGAGCGGCGACAGCACCTGGAGATCGCCGTGCCGGGCGAGCACGCCGCGGCCGCCGTCCAGCAGCAGGACGCGGTCGGCCCGGAGCGCCGAACTGATCCGGTGCGCCACCACGACCAGGACTCCGGGGCGGGCGGCGAAGGCGCGCTCGACCCGCTCCTCGGCGGTGGCGTCCAGGTGGCAGGTCGCCTCGTCCAGCACCACGACGGGCGCGGGGGAGAGGTACGTCCGCACCAGTGCCAGGAGTTGGCGCTCGCCGGCCGAGAGCGCGCCCGGGTCGGCGAGCTCGGCATCCGGGCCGCCGAGCCGGGCGACCAGCCCGTCCGCACCCAGGAGGGCCGTGGCGTGGGCAAGTTGGGCATCGGAGGGTCGGGCCCCGGCGGGTGGGACGGGCCAGCAGAGGTTGGCGCGCACCGTACCCGGGAACACGTACGCCTCCTGCGGGAGCAGCGCCACCAGGCGGGACCGTTCGGGGCCGGGGAGGAGGTGCGGGCGGACGCCGCCCACACGGACCTCGCCGTCGAGCGGGGCGAGCAGGCCGGCGAGCAGCGCGGCGAGGGTGGACTTCCCCGTTCCGCTGGGGCCGACCACGGCCAGGTGCTCGCCCGGGCCCAAGGTCACGTCGAGGCCGGAGAGGACCGGTTCGGCGGCCGGGCCGTGGGCGTAGCGGAGGGCGGTGAGACGGAGGCCGACAGTCGCGGGCGGGGGCGCCGGGGAGGAGGGGGCGGCGGGCGCGGGGCGGGGTTCCGGCCCGCCGGACGTGGTGGCGAGCCGGTCGAGGACGACGGCCAGGCTCAGCAGCCACCCGCCGACCGTTCCGGCCAGGGTCCTCACCGCGGGGTCGAGTTGCTGGAGCAGATAGGTGGCCACGCCGAGCAGTTCGCCGGGTGTGAGGCCGCCGCCGAGCAGCCAGGGCGACGCCGCGACCACCGCCAGCACCGGCAGGCGGCCGCCGAGCGCCACCACCAGCGAACGGAGCGCCGCGGCCCGGCCGAGCGCGCGGGACGCCGCGGCGCTGTTCCCGGCGGTGGCGGCGAGGGCCTCGGCCGTCCTGTCGCGGGAGCCGGTGGCCTGGATGTCGCGCAGACCGTGGAGGGCGCGTCCGGCCTCGGCGGCCAGGCGCTCCTCGGCGAGTACCACGGCGCGGCGGCGCTCCACCAGCGGACGGAGCAGCCGGGCGAACAGCAGCCCGGCGGCGATCAGCGGGACGAGGACCAGCGGCAGGACGGCCGGCGCGAGCAGGGCGAGGCCCGCCAGGGCGGCGACCAGGGTCACCCCGACCCCGCGCAGCGTGCGGAGCAGGGTGGCGGTCAACTGCCGCGCGGACTCGACCTGTTCGGTCAGCCGGGCGACCTCCGCCGGGTCGGCGTGCGGCCGGGCGAGCGCACCCCGGACGACCCGCTCCACCAGGGTGTCGCGCAGCGGCTCGACCACGGCCGCGAGGTACGGGAACCCGGCCCGCGCCGCGTACGCACGGGCGGCGGTCACCGCCCCGAACCCGGCCAGCCAGGCCACCCCGACCCCCGGCCGCCCGGCCAGGAACCCCCGGTCCACGGCGGCCGACACCATCAGCCCCGACGTCAGTGCGGGCAGCGCCTCCACCCCGGACCACCCGAGCAGCCGCCACAGCGCCCCGCGGGTGGTCGCGAGTTGCCGGCCGAGCAGTGCCCAGCCGGGCGGGCGTCGCCGCACCGGACCACCCGTGTGCGGCACGCCGCGGCCGTCGCGGTGGCCGTTGCCGTGGCCGGTGCGGTGGCCGGTGTCCAGGGCGGTGCCGTGGGCGGCGCTGTGACGGCCCATCAGGCGGTGGCCGCTGCGAGGGCGGCGCCGGAGAGGGTGGCCCGGTAGTCGGGTTCGGCGAGGAGCCGGGCGTGCGGGGCGAGGGCGCGGAGCCGGCCGGCGTCGAGCCAGGCGACCAGGTCCGCGCGGGCGGCGGCCGACTCGCGGTGTGCGACCACCAGCCGGGTGCTCCCGTGGGTGGCCCGGTCCAGGGCCTCGGTGATCTGGTACTCGGTGGCGAGGTCGAGCCCCGAGGTGGCGTCGTCCAGCACCAGGACCCGGGCCGGCCGGGCCAGCAGCCTTGCCAGCCCGAGGCGCTGCAACTCGCCGCCGGAGAGCCGGAGCTCGTCCAGCGGAGTGTCCCAGCCGGCCGGCAGCCGCCGCAGGAAGCCGTCCGCCCGGGCCGCGGCCACGGCCGCGGGGCCTGCGCCGTCCAGCGCGTCGCGGACCGTCCGGCCGGTCAGCGCAGGGCGTTCGAAGGCGTATCCGACGGCGCGCCGCAGTTCGGGGGCGGCCAACTCCCCGACGGGGACGCCGTCGACGAGCACCCGCCCCTCGTCGGGGTCGCGCAGCCGGCCGGGCAGCGCGGCCAGCAGGGACTTGCCGCAGCCGGAACGGCCGACCAGCGCGACGGTGCACCCGCCCGGGACGGTCAGGTCGAGCGGCCCGAGGAGTACCCGGTCGCCGTCGCGCACCACCACGCCCCGGAAGGCGAGTTCGCCCGCTCCGCCCTCCGGGAGGACGGCCGTGCCGCCGGTGGCCGGTGCGAGCGCCAGCAGTTCGTCCACCCGGGCCTGCCCGGCCCGCGCGTGCGCCACCCCGACCAGCGCCTCGACCTGCTCGAACAGTCCGGCCCCGAGCGCCGCCCAGCCGGCCGCCGCCGCGAGGGCGCCGGGCGCCAGCGTGCCCGCCGCCACCAGGGCGCCGGCCGTGGCCAGCACCGCCACCTCGACCACGGCGATCAGCAGCGTCGCCTGCCACGCCGTCCGCCGCTGCGCCGCCCAGAGTGCGTGCCCGGCCGCCGAGAGCGCGGGCAGCGGCTCCAGGACGCGCGCCTCCTCGCAGCGCACGGCCCCGGCCGCGTGGATGCTGCGCAGCCCGGTGAGCGCCCCGGTCAGCCGGGCGGCGAGGTCGGCCTGCACCTCCTGGTAGCGGACGAAGACCTGCCCGGCCTCCCGCAGGAACAGCCGGATCAGCACCACCCCGGGCACCACCCCGCCGAAGAAGGCGAGCGCCAGCCACGGCGAGAGCACCCCGAGCCCGACGATCGCGCCGGCCGAGGTGAGCAGTGCGGTGGCGGCGCCGAGCACGGCGGGCAGCCGGCCGCCGGCGTCCGCCGCGGAGCCGACCAGCCGCGCGGCCAGGTCGCCGGGCGGCGGGCCGTCGCGCCACAGGCGGCCGCCGGGGCCGAGGGCGAGCAGGTGGCGGACCAGCCGCCCGCGCAGGCCGGCGGTGGCCTCGGCCGCGCAGGCGGGACCGGCCGCGGCGGCGAGCGCGTTGGCGGCGGCGGCCGTGCCGACGACGAGGGCGAGCAGGACGGACGCGGAGTACCCGCGGTCCCGGTCGAGCGCGGCGTCGACGGCCCCGGCGAGGGCCGGGGGCAGGGCGAGCGTGGTGGCGGCCTCGGCGGGCAGGGCGACGGCCAGCGCGAGGGTCCAGCCGGTGGGGCGGCGGGGCATGGGCGGACTCCCGTCGGGGGCGGGTGGAGGAAGGGGGAAAGGGCGGGCGCCGCGCCCCCCCGGCCCGTCAGGCGGGGGCGGCGCCCCGGGGGCCCCCCCACCGAAGGGGGTGGAGTATAAAAA
>NZ_JBHJUK010000286.1:0-4202 GCF_042266225.1 Kitasatospora sp. NPDC056181 | reverse complement strand
CCCTTCGAGATCCGGACCATGGGCTCCCCGATGAAGAGCTGGGACGAGCTCAAGACCGAGCTGCGCGACCTCGCGGGTTGGGCGGAGGAGGCGTACCGGCACGACCGGGCGCCGGCCGGCGACACGGCCCGCCGGCGCACCGGTACGTGGCGCGTACCGGTACGTGACGCGTACCGACCCCTGCGACGCGCACCGGTACGCAACACGCGTCGCTCCGCGAGGAGGGCCGGCCCGTGACTCGGGCCGGCCCGTGGTGCCGGATGACGTGCCAGGACGGCCCGCCGGTGTCCTTCCTCACTTTCTCGGACGCGTCCGAACGGTCGGTCGTCAACAGGGAGGGAACGGATCCAGCCGTATTTGACTGACCATCAGGTTTGCAATTCGAACACGAGGCCGGAGCCCTCCGGAGCCGCAGGAATGAGGATGTACAGTCACGAGCAGGGTGCCTTCCGGGCCTCCGAAGAGTCGGTTTTCAGCCAGGACGGCTGGGGCGCCACTTTGCCCAGGGGACAACCTGACAGACGATGCGTGTGGCATCTGTTCACCTGAGATCGCTCAACACGCCACTCACGTTGAGGACCTCGTGGCACTCCTGGGCCTGAAGGCCGGTGGCCGGGGTGCCCGGCTTCGCGCAGGTCACCTGGACCGTCACGGTCTGGTTCGCAGTGATCCTGATGGGGGTGACCCAGTGGTAGTCCTGGTTACGGAACGTCTCCAGCGCGATCGTCGTGATCTTGCGATCGCCGAAACCGATCGTCACGACGCCCTCGTCGCCCTGGAAGTTGGCGACGACGATGTCCGTGATCCCGAACGTCTTGCCCGGGGGCACGGTGTAGGTACCGGTCTTGGTCTCCCCGCCGGCGGTCGCCAGGTCGATGGTGGCCGAACTCTGCTGCCCGCCACCAGGCCCGGCCCCGGCGTCGCCGCCCGTTCCGGTGCCCGTACCCGTTCCGGCGCCCGTACCCGTTCCCGTGCCGCCCGCGCCCGCGCCGGGCGGGGTGCTCTTGATCCCGGCGCCCGGCTGCCCGGGGTTGGTCGCCGGAGTCTGGCCGGCCGCCGCCTCGGTGGGTGTCGGCAGTTTCTGGACCGCCTGGTCGGCGGCTTCCCTGGCCGTGCTGCGTACGGCGGGGCGCACCAGCAGGAACCAGGCCAGCAGCAGCGCGAGGAGCGCCGCCAGGACCGCGAGCAGCCAGGTGGGGAAGATCGGAATCTGGACGAACTCGGCTTCCGTCCGCGGTCGCTCCCGGTCGTCCTCACCGGCGTCGCCGGGCTTGGCCCCGATCTCTGCCACCGTGACGGTGAACGGCCAGGTCACCGGCTTCCCGAACCAGACGGGTTTCCCGGTGCGGACCCGCAGCGCCACCTCGGCCGACTCGCCCGGCTCCAGTTTCGGCTCCGCGGGGCGGACGTCGAACTTCAGCTCCTCGCCGCGTTGGGCCGGGGTGAATCCCACCTGCACGGGGCGGTTGCCCTGATTGTGGACGGCGATCCGGTAGCGTCCGCGCAGCCATCCGCGGCGGCGTTTGGGAGCGCTCTCGGCCCGCAGCTCCCGGAATCCCTCGACGCGCACGGTGGTCTCGGGGACCCTGACCGCCTCGGGGTGCTCGGTGGGCAGCACCCTCACGGCCAGCGGCACCTCGCCCGCCCGCACCTGCGGCGAACGCGGGGGCGCCAGGCGGATGGTCACCGTTTCCGAGGTGCCGGGGTAGAGGGAGACACGGGCGGGTTCGACCGTGCTCCAGGCCGCGCAGTCACCGACGACTTCCAGGCGGTACGCCTCGACGATGTCGCCGTCGTTGCGAACGGTCAGGCTGGTGGAGGCGGTACCGCCCGGTGTCACCGTCACCGACGGGATGTCAAGGCCGGGCGCGCCAGAACTGGGAGTGGCTGCTGGGGTCGTCACGCCGCGACGCTACGCCGCCGCCCCGCCCGCCTCCACGGACGCGGGGGCAAGGCCCCGGGCAGCCGTGATGCCCCTGCGAACACCTTCCAACTCCTTTGTCCAGAAGCTTTGTTGACTTGACCCTGCGGCAATTCCCCTCATACGCATCATGGAACAGGTACGCCTCATGCTCCGCGCCGACCTCACTGGCACCATCGACCCGTCCAGCACCATCCACCCGTCCAGCACCGTCCACCCGTCCGGCACCATCCACCCGTCCGGTACCGGCACCCCGCGGCCGACCGTCCCGGCCCAGGGCTCACCCCCAGTCCTGGCCCCGACCCCGGCTTCGGCCCGGGCCGCGCAGGACGCGGCATCCGGCGGCCCCGGCCGACGGGTCACCGTGGCCGTGTACGCCTCGGACCCCGTCCTGCACGTCGGGATCGTCCAACAGCTGCGCCAGCGGCCCGAGGTCGAGCTGGTCGACGACGCCGGCGCGCACGACGCGCGGGTCTCGCTCGTGGCCGTGGACAGCGTGGACGACGAGACGGCCGCCCTGCTGTACCGGCTGCGCCACAACTCCGCCACGCGCACCGGGCTCGTGGTCGGCACGTTCGACTCGGGGGACGCCTTGCAACGCGCCATCGAATGCGGGGTCACCGCCGTGCTGCGGCGCGCGGAGGCCGACCAGGACCGGCTGCTGCGGCTGGTCCTGGCGATGGCGAACGGTGAGGGCGTCCTGCCCGGTGACCTGCTCGCGAAGCTCCTCGACCACGTCGGCAGCCTGCAGCGGTCGGCGCTCGATCCGCACGCCGTGTCCCTGTCCACGCTGACCCCGCGCGAGGCGGACATGCTGCGCCTGGTGTCGGAGGGCCTGGACACCGCGGAGATCGCGCGCAAGACCTCGTACTCCGAACGGACCGTCAAGAACGTCCTGCACGAGGTCATCACCCGCCTCCAGTTGCGCAACCGCTCGCACGCGGTCGGCTACGCGCTGCGCAACGGGCTGATCTGACCGTACGGGGGCACCGGCTGCCCGAAAGCGCAGCCGGTGCTTCCCCCGGGCGCGGCCCCGGGGCCCTGCCGGTCCGCGGGTGCGGGGCGCCAGGGTGGCGCCGTCGGACGTGGACAAGCCGTCGGACGTGGATCACTGGACCGGACTGTGAGGTGGGACCGTGATGGGCACGGGTGACTCCGGCAGTCGGCGACACCGCTGGGGAAGGGCCGCTGCGTCGCTGCTGCTGCTGGCGCCCCTGCTCGCGGTGACGGCGGCCGCCGGCCCGGGCGACACCGAGGCCCGGGCCCCGGGCGCCGATGCCGGGGAGAGCCGGATCGCGTACGCCGGTACCCGCCACCGGAGCCTCGGCCGGGTGGTGACGGACAAGTCGAGCACCCCGTTGTTCGGCGAGGGCCCGGCGCACTTCGACGTCGAGCCCGCCGCCCTGGACGACCGGCTGGTCTTCGCGAGCCGCCGCGACGAGCAGACCCCGCAGGTCTACCTGCGCTCCGCCGACGGCTCGGTGCGCCGCCTGACCAGCGGTCTGGACGCGGCGAACCCGCGGCTGACGCCGGACGGCCGGGCGGTCGTCTTCGACGCGGCGCAGCCCGCCGGGGCCGGTGGCACCCAGCGCGACCTGTGGCTGGTGCGCACCGACGGCACCGGTCTGACCCGGCTGACCGACACCCCCGCGAACGAGGAGCACCCGACGGTCTCGCCCGACGGCGCGCGGCTGGCGTACTCCTCCGACGGTGACCGGGCCGCCGGCCGGCAGGTCTACGTGCGGCCGCTGCGGGGTGGCCCCGCCACGCGGGTCTCCGACCCCGCCGACGGCGCGGGCACCGAGCCGGTGTGGAACCCGGTGGACGGGCCGGCGACGCGGGACCGGATCGCGTACACCGCCACCGGAGCCGCCGGGCCCCGGCTGCGGTGGACCGACGGGCGCACCGGCGGGCCGCTGCTGGCGGGTCCGCGGGCGCAGTGGCGCACGCACGGGGCAGCCTGGCTGCCCGACGGGAACGGGTTGCTCTTCCTCAGCCCGGACCGGACGTGTTCCTGTGAGGGCGACTGGGACCACGTCTTCCGGGTGAAAGCGCTCTCGGAGGACGAACCGCAGGTGGTGCTCAGCGAGGACCGCGAGGTCTCATCGGCCACCTGGCTCGGTCCGCTCCAGGGCGGCGGGGCGGTGGTCGAACGCACCTCGGCGCCCGGGCCGCACGTGGTGACCCTGCAGGACATGCGCCCGGACGGTTCCGACCCGCGTGACCTCGGCCGGACCGTCCTCAAGGAGGACCCGGCGGCCGACACCGAGACGGATCCGGC